>JBIKJM010000124.1:0-5050 GCA_044360985.1 Sediminibacterium sp.
TCATTGGCACAATTTGCAATAAATACACTTAAAAAATTATCACCATATTCCAATCCATGCGCAATACCCGCCCCTAGTGCATAAATATTTTTTGCTACACCAGCATATTGAACACCAATCACATCCTTATTGACAATGGTATTGATATACTCTGATTTAAAATAACTTGCAATGGTTGTGGTTGTATTTTCGTCCAAGCCAGAAAAAGTCAAATAGGACAATTGCTCAGCTGCAACTTCCTCTGCATGGCTTGGCCCTAATAAGGTATAGTAGGAACTCAGTGGGAGATTGAATTTTTGTTCGAGCCATTCATTCAACAAAATATTGTGAACGGGCAATACACCCTTCACGGCAGATACGATTAACTTATCTTTAAAATCTTGCTCATCTAATGATGCAAGTGTTGTTTCAATATGGATGGAAGGGACAGCAATGATGATGATATCTGACTCAGCCATCACTATTTTGACATCTGTTGAAAAACTGATTTTTTGTAAATCAAAATAAGCATTTCTTAAATAATGCGGATTGTGTTTACGTTTTTCAAAATAATCAATATTGGACTGTTGTCTAAGACACCATGTGATATGGTGGCCATTTTCTGTTACAATTTTTGCTATCGCAGTAGCCCAACTTCCGCTACCAATGATGCCAATTCGATTTTGTTCCATTGTACAAACATAAGAAATTCATAAAAAAAGGGGCGCATTTTTTATATGCACCCCTTTTTTAAGGTCAATTTTATATATTTAGCTTAATTTTTCTCTTCAAACAACTTTTCTTTAGTAACCACTTTTACCAGAGAACCATCTTTTAAAGTCTTGCTTACAATACTATATGGTCCAGTGATCACTTGATCGCCCACTTTTAATCCAGCCACTTCAATAAAGTTTAAGTCTTGAATATCTGTTTTTACTTTGATCATCTTTACCTTATTGTCTTTTTGTAAGACAAAAACTACTTCATTCAATACTTCCTCTTTTGCAGGTTCTTTTTCGGTGTTGTTATTGGTAGTACTAGACACTTTAGTATCTTTTCCTTTACCATCACTGTCTCTTGTTGTCACTGCATTCAATGGCACAGTAATTACATTCACTTTAGATTTGGTTTGAATATCTGCACTTGCAGTCATACCTGGTCTAAATGGAAAAATAGCATTCTCTTGAATCAAGTCTGCATAACTATCGGTTAATAAACGGATATGTACTTTATAATTTGCCACTTCTGCTGCTGAACTAACGCCTGATGCTGCAGTAATTGGATTGGCGATCTTGTATACAATCCCTTTGAATTTTCTATTGTTATAGGCATCTACTTCTACCAAAGCAGTATCACCTAATTTAACTTTTGTAATATCATTCTCCCCCACATCTACTCTAACTTCAATACTCTTCATATCAGCAACACGCATCATTTCTGTACCCGCCATTTGTGCAGTTCCAACTACACGTTCTCCTTTCTTTACATTCATCAAACTAATGATACCATCCATAGGAGATACAATGGTAGTTCTAGCTAAATCCTTTTCTGCTCTAGCCAATTGTGCTTTCACACCTTGTACCTGCGCTTCTCCGCTTTTAATTGATTCTTTAGCGGCGTTGTAATTTGATTCTGCAGTACGGTAAGTTTGTTCCACTTGCTCGTATTCAGCTCTTGATACAATCTTATCTGCAAACAATTTTTTGAAACGCTCATAAGCTACTTTAGAATTTTCGTAGCCATTCTTTAATCCGCTCAAATTTGCTTTTACATTTTCATACTGTGCTTTCACCTGATTCACAGAAGCCGTTACTTGATCTCTTTGAGAAGAGTAGATATCAGCGTAGATCTTAGCTAAAATCTGCCCTTTGGTCACTTTAGCGCCTTCTTCTACAAATAAGCTTACAATCTCTCCAGAAATATCTGGACTTACTTTTACTTCAATTTCAGGATACACTTTACCGCTGGCATTCACTGACTCAGTAATGGTTCTTAATTCTACTTTCTCCACTGTAACTTCTGTGCCTTCATCTTTTCCAATGACACCTGCTTTTTTAAGTCCCACTAATACTACAACTAGTACTACAAAACCTACGATACCCCAAATAATTTTCTTATTCATTTTATTTATTTTACGATGCTTTTAAAAGATTAAAGAGAAAGTGCTTCTCCTTTATAAAACTCAAGTAATTTGATTCTAAATACGTACTCAAATTGAGCAGCTTTATAATTTACTTTTGCCCTTAAAAAATTATTTTGATTGTTTAACAATTCTATGGTTCCTAATAATCCTAATTCATAACGCTTAGTGGCAAAGCTATAGGCCTTCTCCGCAGTTAGCACTGCCTTTTGATTGGCGTTCAATTTATTAAATGCTACCACTGCATTGGTATACGCTGCATAAATATCTTGCTTTAACTTTCTTTGTGCATTTTCTTGTTGTAGACTAGCAGATTGATAGTTCAATTTTGACTGCTGATACGCTGTTTTAGATTGATTGGCATTGAAAATTGGAATCGATAATTGAAATCCGAAATTCTGACCAAAGTTATTATCAATTTGTCTGCCCCATCCGTTCCAGATATTACTAAAATCTCTATTAGCCGAAACGGTTTTGAACAAAGGACTTTGTACAAAATATTTGGAAGTGCCTACTGTTACAAATGGACTAGTAGGTGAAATATTACTAAATCCAGCAGACTCAACACCACTGATATATTTAAATGCATTAGAAAAATTGGAGCTCAATGAATAGCCAAAGCTTAACGTTGGATAAAAACCAGCTTTAGCAACCAATTGATTTTTTTCTGCCGCCTTAACACGAAGATTTGCTGCTTTGATATTCGGAAGATTTTGTTCTGCAACACTAAACACATAATCGGGTTGTAAGTCTGCAAAAGCTTGTAATTTAATTTGATCTACAGGTTGCACATACACATCAAATACATCAGATGCATCTAAATTCAACAATGCTTTTAAACTTAATTTACTTTGTTCTACATTCGAAATAGCCGTGATATAATTACTGCTATCATTTGCCAATTGGGTTTCTATTTCTAATAAATTAATTTCTGGCAACAAGCCAACTTCTACTCGTTTTTTTGTTGCAGCCAATTGTTCTGTGGTTTGTGCAATCTGAATTTTTGCTATTTCTGATTGTTCAATATTGGATAAAACTTGTAAATAAAAT
This sequence comes from Sediminibacterium sp., assembly GCA_044360985.1. Lineage (GTDB taxonomy): Bacteria > Bacteroidota > Bacteroidia > Chitinophagales > Chitinophagaceae > Sediminibacterium. Next base: position 3,170 of record JBIKJM010000124.1, read on the forward strand.
GTAGCCACATTCACTGAGATATCATTCGACGCCGTTTGAAGGTCAGCGATACTTGCCAACCAACTATAATTACTTGCAGCAGCCGTATTGCCTAATCTATTATTATTGTAAACTTGAATGCCTCCATTTAATCCAAAATTATTAAATAAAAATTGCGTGGTGGTGAAGGAGTTGGTTACAGGGTCAATAGAACGACCTAAACGCATTCCCAAGCCAGAAGATCCAGTCAAATTAGGCAACTTGCTGTCCTTTGCCTGATCTGCCTGCAATTTGGCCAATCTAGCTTGTATATCTGCTTGTTGAACCGAAATATTATGCTTTATAGCGTATTCCACACAGGTTCTTAAATCCCATTGGTTGGGTGTCTGTGCCGTTAAGGACAGTGTTAATCCAAGAAAAATAAACGAAAAAATGTATCTCATTGTCTGTATTGATAATTATAAATTCCTATTATACAGTACAAAAGTAATACAAACCTTAGGAGTTGTCTAATTTTTAGACAAACGGACATCCCATTGGCTGAACAGCTATGGGTGGGTATAAATGGCTCCCCCTAGATATTGGAGGTCTTTTTATAATAAAATAGACGGTATAAGACCAATACAATGGCCACTAAAATAACAGCAGTAAGCGCAGCATAGGGCTTATCAATGACCACAGCGACAGCAACAAAAGCATAAGCCAATACAAAAATGGATGCAAAAATAGGCGTCCAGCGCTTTAGTCCTCCAGTGACAGCCGCATCTCCCTGACCCTTTCTCCTTAATATAAATAAAGTAGCTGCCGAAGTGCTCATCCCCAAGCAATCCAAGAAGATACTAAAACTCAATACATCGTCTACCCCTTTCCCAAAAAAAGTAATTAAAATAGTAGTTATTGCAAAAACTGTAAGGCCAGGCACTAAGGCGTCTGTGGTAGCATGCTTTTTTTGAAATACCGCAGGCAATACTTTATCCTCACTCATCGCATACATCACCCTTGGGTTACTCATTAAAATAACATTGACATATGCGAGCACACTTAAGACCATCGCAAAATCAAATACTTTGGCACCGAGCTTCCCAAACCAGGCCTCAAATAAAAGAGAGCCAATGGCATTGGCATTTTTAATATTATCAAAGCCAATCACTTTTACATAAGTATAATTAATTGCTAAGTATAAAAATAAAACGAGTAAAATACCAATCACAATACCCCTTTGCATTGTTTTAGCCGAACTTACCTCTGCGCCAAAATTGATGGTTTGTTGATAGCCACCATAGGTAAAAAATACCGATACCAAACTCACTAGTAAAAGTAGCATGCCATTGGTGCCATCATACACATATACTTTACCATCGTTGAAACCATGCGGTGCCACACTCACTCCTTTGAACAAGGAAGTGATGAGTAATAAAATCAAACTAATTTTTACAACCATCAACACATTCTGCGTCCGACTACTTGTTTTTAATCCTAATAAATTAACGATATAAAAAAGCCCGACCGAAAAGGAAGCCACACCAATATTAAATAAAGTGCCAGATGGCCTTCCAAATAATAAATCACTTACATAATCTGCACCAATCAAAGCGACTACAGCTAAAGAAGCTGCATTGCTAATTAAGATCAAGACATTAATTGTAAATCCTACGCCAGGATGGTAACAATGTGCAAACACTTTATAGTATCCACCCATGACAGGCAACCTTTGTCCAATTTCTGCATAAGTCAACGCACCAAATAAAGCAATGATGCCCCCAATGATCCAAGCGCTAAAAAAAATGAGCGGCGTGCCAGATTTCGCAGCAATGGTGGCAGGGGTTTTAAAGATTCCCATCCCAATGACTAAGCTTACCACAATCATGGTTAAGCTAAAAAAATTGATGCTTTGTTTTGTTT
>JBIKJM010000125.1:0-4993 GCA_044360985.1 Sediminibacterium sp.
GCTACAACAAGTTTAACGAATGCAAATACAATAAGTACAACAGGTACTTATTATATAAAGGGTACAAATCCAACAACAACATGTTTTAAGGTTGAGCAAGTTACTGCAACAGTAAATGCTTTACCAACAGTTACAATCACAAATCCATCAGCGGTGTGTGCTCCAAGTACAGTTGATTTAACTGCAACAGCCATTACAGCAGGTTCTACATCAAGTTTAACTTATAGTTATTGGACTAATAATGCTGCTACAACAAGTTTAACGAATGCAAATACAATAAGTACAACAGGTACTTATTATATTAAAGGAACATCTACTTTAAATTGCAGTGTAATTAAGCCTGTAAATACCAATATCAACCCAATTCCAACTTTTACTTTAACAAGTCCTTCTGTTTGTTTAGGAGCTAATTTAACAATTTCTGCTAATCCTTTAAGTGGTGCAAAGTCTGATTATAATTATACATGGCAAGTACCTAATGGCGCGCTTATTCCAGGTAATGTTTCAAGTTTTATAACAACAATTGGTGGAGTTTATACTGCCACAATAAAAAACAAAACAACTAATTGTGAAAGTGCTAGTTTAAATAATACAGCAATTTTTTATCCACTACCTATTGCTGCTCCAATTGTTGCTTCTGATAACAAAGTAATTGTAAATAAAACCTTGAATTTGACTGCAGCTGCATCAGGTGGTACAAGCCCATATATTTTCACATGGACGCCTAATTCTACCATGTATTTCTCTATTTCAGGACAGGCAAATGCAGTATTTAATGCAATAAAAGAAGAAAAAGTGAATATTAAGTATCAAGTGAAGGATGTAAATAATTGTGAAGCTAATAGTGCAGATTTTGAGATCACAATCGAATCAGAGGAAATCATTTTAGTTCTGCCTAATGCCTTCACACCCAATGGGGATGGGAATAATGATATATTTAAAATAGTGTCATCTAATATGTTAGGTAAGGCATCATTTAGATATTTTGAAATCTATAATAGAAACGGAAAATTGATGGGGAAAAGATATAATAACATAAATGAAGGCTGGGATGGAAAGGACAAAGATGTTATTCAAGATATGGGGATCTATTTTGTTAAACTAGCTAGACTGGATAAGGATGGTAAACAGGTTGTAGATAATGCTCGATTTTATTTATTAAAGTAAGTTTGAAATTTAAAATCTACATATCATTTTTGTTTCTTGGCATCATGCAAGGGTTGAAGGCGCAGGACTTTGTATTATCTCAGCCCTTTACATCAGCACAATACTTGAGTCCAGCATCAGTTGGGAATGGTGTATTTGATCAACGTATTCAGTCAAATTTCAGAACCCAGTCTATTGGTGGTGCAAATTATGCACGTAATATAGTAGTAGGTTGGGATAGGAAATACAATCGTAAGGCAGAGGATCAAGCCAGTTATTTAGGTATTGGTGCACAAATTATTTCTGAGCAATTAATGGATGGGTTAATTAATACAAATTACATTACATTTAATACTGCGTATCATTTGTTTTTAGATGGGGATGATTATTCTAATTTGGCAATTGGCATGGGTTTAACTTATGCTCAAACGACTCTGGATCGTTCTAAGTTGAATTTTGGAAGCAGTTATAATCCAGCTAATGGATCATTTGATATTCCTTCCAATGAAATCTTCTTGCCCAATGCCGGACGTATATCAGTCAATACAGGATTGCTTTATACTAAACATTCTAATGACAGTTATTTACAATTAAGTGCCAATGGTTTCTTTTTTGCAAAGCCCGAAGTAACCAACTCGCCTTACAATGAAGCGCCAGGTATGCGCACTGCAGTTTTTATGAATCTAGAAAGATATTTTAATGGAGATTATACCTTTTTATTTCATGGTGCATTCAGTACCAGAAATAAAGAAGAGAGTTTTGTAGTTGGTGGGAGTGTCTCCATGCCAATCAAAATTGAATATGACCACGATCGTCGTTTGTACCTTGGTTGTTTCTATAGAAAGACGGATGCCATTACCCCATCGGTGAATATCATGATGGATAATTATATATTTGGAGTGAGCTATGATATTTTTATCAATGGTTTAGCTGCTGCTGGCATCAGGTCTAATAGTTTTGAATTGACTTTCTCAAAATCTTTTGGAAAACGCAAACAGGAATTAATGCGTACTTTATTTGATTAGTCTTAACTGTAAGATTAAAACACAATTGAACAGTTGACCCATTCAGGATCAAAATTAGCGTTGTATTTTTTATAGAAATTGATGGCGGGCTCGTTCCAATCTAATACCTGCCAGTTGATGCCTTTGAATCTTTTTTCTTTTGCTTCTACTATCAAAGCATCCATTAATTGACCGCCAATTTTTTGGCCTCGCATATCTTCTGTGACTAAAATATCTTCTAGGTACATTCTTTGTCCTTTCCAGGTTGAGTAGCGCACATAGTATAAAGCCATCCCTACTACTACACCTTTTGCCTCCGCTACAAAGGCCCACCACACTGGATTAGCGCCAAATCCACTTTCTTCAAAATGAGAGATTGATACAGTGACTTCGTCTGGGGCTTTTTCGTAAGTAGCTAGTTCTTGGATCAATTCCATCATGCGGGTGCAATCTTTACGAACTGCTTTGCGAATTTTTATTTCCATAGAAAGAGATTAAAAGCCTTATAATTATATTTTTACATTTGAAGTAAAATATAATTGAAGAAGTAAAAGATATATTTATTTAAACTATAAAGCCGCTTTAGCCAATGCCTGTGCTAAATCGGCTTCTAGATCTTCTATATTTTCAATACCAACACTCATTCTAATTAAGCCATCTGTAATGCCATACTTGATTCTTTCTTCTTTTGGTATGGACATATGCGTCATACTTGCTGGATGCGATACCAAGGTATCCACCGTGCCTAATGACACCGCACGGGTGCAAACTTCAACCGCGTTAATGAATTTCTTACCCGCTTCAATGCCACCTTTTAGTTCAAAACTAATTAAGGGCGCATGCTGCTTCATTTGTTTTTTAGCTATCTCGTGTTGAGGATGTGTTGTAAGTCCTGTATAATTCACTTGTGCAATGGCAGGATGCGCTGCTAAAAAATTAGCCACTTTTGCCGTGTTGCTACAATGCCTTTCCATTCTAACTTCTAAAGTCTTCATCCCTTGTATTAATAAGTAGGCATCAAAGGCATTGCTGTTTCCGCCCATTAATGCATGCCATTTCCAGGCTTTTTTGTTCATGAATTCCAAATCCTTTCCTAATAACACACCATGCAATGCAGATCCATGTCCGTTTAAAAACTTAGTCGCGGAATGAAAAACAAAATCTGCGCCTAAAGCAAAGGGTTGTTGTAAATAAGGTGTAGCAACAGTATTGTCCACCGATACTTTAATTCCGTGTGCTTTTGCAATAGTGCATATCGCTTTAATATCTACACATTGTAGCGTAGGGTTCGCAGGTGTTTCTAAATGAATTAATTTAGTACTTGGGTTTGCTTTAATGGTATCCAATAAAAGTTGTTCATCGTGGATGTCAATTAAAATAATTTTCACGCCAGCTTCTACCAATACTTTTTGCATCAATTCCTGAGAGCCACCATATAATGAATAATGTGAAATCAATGTATCACCAGCACTTAGGTTACTAAAAAATAAAGTAGTCATAGCAGCTTGTCCACTTGAATGCAATAAAGCTTTTAATTCCAAGGGTGCACCATGTTCATTCATTAATCCATGGGATTCTAATGCTGCAATAGTTTGCTCTGCTGCAGTGAAAGTTGGGTTGCCCCATCTTGTATACAATCTAGTTTTATCATTTCCTGCAAAACGCTCCATGCCTTCCTCAGCAGAATTAAAAGTAAACGTAGAAGTGGCATATATAGGAGTGGTATGCGAAAAATTATCATTGTCATGACCCGCAGTATGCAATGTTACAGTGCTGATTCCTTTAAATTTCTTTTGACTCATAATGCGGTTTTAAAGCGTGAAAATATTTTCACTTAAATTATTTAAATTAAATATACAACGAAACAACCAGTATTAATAAGCCCATTTAATCCATGCTGCACCCCATGTAAATCCTCCTCCAAAAGCCGCTAAGATTAAATTATCTCCTTTTTTCAACTGAGACTCCCAATCCCACAAGCACAATGGGATAGTAGCAGCTGTAGTATTACCATATTTTTGGATATTGATCATCACTTTTTCTTTTGGTAAACCAACACGGTCAGCTGTGGCATCAATGATTCTTAAGTTCGCTTGATGAGGTACCAACCAAGCAATATCATCTCCAGTTAGATTGTGTTTTTCTAATAGTTCGGCACTTACATCTGCCATCCCTTTTACTGCAAATTTAAATACTGGTTGTCCGTCTTGAAAAGCATAATGCTCTTTAGCCATGACTGTTTCAATACTTGCTGGCTTTAAACTTCCTCCAGCTTTAAGATGTAAGTATTCTCTTCCGCTTCCATCACTTTTTAGAATGGCATCTTGGAATCCGTCTTCGTCTGCGCTTGGCTCTAACAATACTGCACCAGCGCCATCTCCAAAAATGATACATGTTGCTCTATCTGTATAATCGATAATTGAACTCATTTTATCTACACCAACTACAAGCACTTTTTTATACCTGCCTGTTTCTACAAAGCTTGCACCAGTCGTTAGGGCAAATAAGAAACCACTACATGCTGCACCTAAGTCAAATCCAAATGCATTTTTTGCACCAATTTTATCTCCAATGATATTGGCTGTTGCAGGAAATACCATGTCCGGAGTCACAGTGGCACAAATAATACAATCAATCTCTAAAGGATCTAGGTTCTTTTTCCTCAAAATCTCCTCGATCGCTTTTACGGCCATATCAGAACTTGCTTTTCCTGGTTCTCTCAAGATTCTGCGCTCAGAAATACCTGTTCTAGTTCTAATCCACTCATCGTTGGTGTCTACCAGCTTTTCCAGGTCAAAATTGGTCAATTTGGTCTCTGGGACATAGCCTCCAACCGAGGTGAT
>JBIKJM010000126.1:0-4990 GCA_044360985.1 Sediminibacterium sp.
AATTAAGGCAATCACTATTTCTTTGTTCAGTTTCATCAGTTGCTATTTAAAATATTATTTATAAAAACAAATATACATAAATGGTTAGTTTTAAGAAGGATTGATTTTCCTCAAATGTGTATAATTCCGTTATGGCACAAAAGATTTGAAAATTACGGCAGTTTCCGACCCAGTTGATTGAATATGATAGGTCGATCCAGCCTTGACTGCAGCCAATTCCCCGGGTTTTAAGTCTATCCCGTCCAATTGTACATTTCCTTGCATCACTAAAAACATTTCAAAGGAATTGGTCTCGTTTGTGTAAGATTCCCCCACTGTTAACGCTATTTTAGTTAAACCAAAATCGGGTACCGGACAAGGAAATTGAACCTCGTTTGAATTTTTCATATCCCCATTTAGCATTTTTGGATAAGTTGGCTCAAATTTTATATGTTCAAGGAGCTCTTCGATATCTATATGTTTTGGAGTTAATCCACCTCTTAAAACATTGTCACTATTGGCCATCAATTCAATATTCTGTCCTTCCAAATATGCGTGTAAAAGCCCTGCCCCCTGAAATACCCCATGGTATTTTGGCACATTGACAATATTTAAAATATAGATAGAAAGGATGCCTTTGTCAATATTGGATGCTGGTACGATACCACCATAATATTTATTAGCCCACCAATGTGGATGTGCTTTATCTACTTTTCCAGCTGCAACTTCATCCAAAGCAATCTCCAATAAAGGTTTTAATATTTTATCTGCTGAAGGTTGGTCAAGGCGCATAAAGTGACTATACAAACCTGCGTAATCATCCATGCCAAAAATGGGCAATAGATTGTGTAATGGTGTAAGACTTGTTAACCTTTCTTTTAGTGCCATAGCTGGCATGAAACCATGTAATAACCAAAAATCACTCAGGGCTACCATGACTTCTGGTTTATGATTCTGGTCTTTATAATTTCTATGAGGCGCATCGATAGGTAGACCCGCAATTTGCTCTTTATTAAAACCTTTCTCAGCATTTTCCTTTGAAGGATGCACTTGAATGCTCAGCATTTTTTCAACATCAAGAATTTTAAATAAATATGGCAGGCTCCCAAATCGATCTGTGGTCTTTGCTCCTAAAAATTGAATTGTATTTTCTGCAATCAATTGATCTAATGCCATAGTTCCCTCAGCTGTTTCCACCATAGCAGGAGCGGATGGATGCGCACCCATCCAATATTCTGCAAATGGCTTACTAGTAGCATTGTCTATATGCATCAATTGAGGAATGAATGATTGACCACCCCATTCGTAATGCCTATGAATCCCCTGTAATTTATACGCTGTGTTCATTTACTTCTTTTAAGTATTTTCCTGGTTACTCTAGATAATCTAAATATACTTAAATCCATTTACGATGAGTCACCATAACAAAGATACTGGGTTTTTAGGCGAAAATAAAGCCGAAGCATACCTTATCAGCATGGGTTTTTCTATCCTTTTTAGAAATTGGCGCTACAAGCATTTAGAAATTGACATCCTTGCAAGCAAAGGCAACTGCCTACATATCATAGAAGTGAAAACAAGAAGGACAACGACCTATGGTTTTCCAGAACAACATATTGATGCTCAAAAAATGCAACACTTAAAAAATGCAGCAGCCATCTTTCAATACCAAAACCCTGTTTGGCAAATGCTTCAATTTGATGTGATTGCTATACAGTTGTATGCTAACGAAAAATGGGATCTTTTTTTTATTGAAGACGTTTATTTTTAAACGAGTAGTGATTTACTGCACACTTAATTTCATTTTTTCAACTAACTTATAAGTTGCTGGGCAATATTCAACATTCTGTTTATGCACGTGGATGTATTCTGTAAATTTCTTTTTGGTAAAATGCGGGAACCCTGCGCAATCAGCAGGTCTTACCTCATAAATTGAACACATATTAGAGCTAAGATTTAAGAACTGACAAGGTTTTGAAACATTGACCCAATCCTTATCTTTTTTATCATATTCCAACCAAGTCGATTTAAATTCTGCAGGTTTCATTTCCAAATAGGCAGCAATTCTTTTGACATCTTTTGTGGTGAAAGTTGGGCTCATTGATTTACAACAATTCGCACAAGACAAACAATCCACTTCGGCCCACACTTCCGTACTTAAATTTGCTACGGTATGATCAAGTTTTTTAGGCGTTTTCTTTTCTATCTTTGTTAAGAAGGATCTCAATTGTTTTGCATTAAGTTTAACTTTCTGCTTAAATGACCTTAAATTTACTTGCATAGGGATATAAATCAGACACGAATTAAACCCTTTATCAATTAACAATCAAATCTTTTCCTAAACTAGTTCTAAGCATATGCAATGGGAAATCTATAAAAAAGGATTTAAAGCTTTCTTGCAATTAGAAAAATCATTGAGTGGCCATTCCGTGGATGCTTATTTAAGAGATATTGATAAACTAGCCAGCTTCTTAGAAAATTACAATGAAATACATACACCTGGAGATATCCAATTGACCCATTTACAAAGTTTCATTCAAAGTATTGGTGAAATGGGCATGGCAGCAACCTCTCAGGCCAGAATTATATCAGGTGTTAAATCGTTTTTTAAATATTGCCTCATTGAACAGATTTGCGCGATTAATCCAACGACGCTGTTACCAAGTCCAAAGACGAGCAGAAAACTACCTGACGTGTTGAGCTTTGAGGAGATTGAACAAATGATTGGTGAAATTGACCTTAGTAAGCCAGAAGGTGGTAGAAATAAAGCAATACTAGAAGTCATGTATAGTTCTGGATTAAGAGTCACAGAAGCAATACAGTTAAAGATTTCTTGTTTGTATTTAGATGTTGGTTTTATCAGGGTGATTGGTAAGGGTGATAAAGAAAGACTGGTGCCAATAGGTAACGATGCTATAAAATTTATCAAGTTATATAGAGACACCATTAGAGTGCATCAAACCCCAGCCAAAAACTGTGAGGATATCCTGTTTTTAAACAACCGAGGTAAAGGACTTAGCAGGGTCATGATATTTTACATCATAAAAGACCTTATCCTTAAATCGGGTATCAAGAAATCCATCTCTCCCCATAGCCTACGTCATAGTTTTGCTACACATTTAGTAGAGGGAGGTGCTGACCTAAGGGCAGTTCAAGAAATGCTAGGTCATGAAAGCATTACCACTACCGAAATTTATACCCATATCAATAGGGATTTCCTTAGGGATACTTTGGATCGTTTCCACCCTGCCTTTCAAAAAAAATAACCTTAAAAACGACTAAAATAAAGTAGGTTTGTTGTTCAAAAATAAAGCAATATGAAAAAGATACTTTTTGTTATTGGAAGCATTTTAAGCTTAACTGCAATGGCTCAAGTGAAGATGCCTGCTCCTAGCCCAACTCAAACTTTAACCCAAGATTTTGGATTAGGTAAAATTGAAATCGTTTATTCTAGACCTAGCTTAAAAGGTCGTCCAGTTTTTGGTGCAGGTAGTTTATTAGCACCTATTGGCGATGTTTGGAGAACGGGTGCAAATGGTGCAACAAAATTGACATTCTCTGATCCTGTTACGATAGGTGGTAAAACATTACCAGCAGGTTCTTATGGTTTATTCACCATCCCAGGTGCGACAGAGTGGACCATCATTATCAATACCAATTCTAAAGGTTGGGGAAGTTTTGATTATAAAGAAGCGGAAGATGTTGTTCGCCTTAAAGTTGCTCCAGAAACAACTGGAAGCACCACTGAAACATTTTCAATCGGAATTGATAATATCACTGCTCAAACAGCCACTATTTATTTAAAATGGGGTAAAACAAAAGTGAATATTCCTATTAGCACAGACATTAGACCAATGGTACGTGCTCAAATAGATGCCGCTACTTCTGCAGCTACTGTGAATCCTAATGTATATCAATCAGCAGCAACTTTTTATCTTGAATTAGACAATGATTATAATAAGGCCTTAGTATTTGCTGATAAAGCGATTGCTGCAAATGCAAAAGCATATTGGTTACATTTATTAAAAGCAAGAATTCAAGTTGCATTGAATGATAAGAAAGGTGCTAAACTTAGTGCTGAAACTTGTAAGCAAATGGCGATAGAAGGAAAAAATATGGACTATGTAAGATCGGCTGATGAGATCTTGAAGTCTTTGTAATATTGACCTCCACCCTATTAAAAAGCCCTCCGGATTTTCCGAAGGGCTTTTTTGTGCGGAAGAGGAGATTCGAACTCCCACGCCCGGGTATGGGCGCTACCACCTCAAGGTAGTGCGTCTACCAATTTCGCCACCTCCGCTCAAACGCAAACCTACTTAAAATTTCTTTTCTGCTAGTATTTTTTGCATCTTTGTAAGACTTCAAATTTTCACTATGTCTAACTACAACGTTACCTGCCCTAAATGTCAACACAGCTTTGAACCAACCGACGCTATCCGCGACGAGATTGAAAATGAATTGCGTGGCAAGATGACCGAATGGCAAAAAAAGAAAGAAGAAGAAACCACTCAACTACTAGCAGATCAAAAAACAAAAATTCAGAACGAATTATCGGAACAATTAAAAAAGAATATTGCTGGGGAGTATGAACACAAGCTTAAGTTGATGCAGGACAATGAAGCCAATATGAGTAAGCAGGTGACTGAGTTCAGACAAAAAGAATTAGAGTTTTTAAAACAAGTGCAGGCTATACAGGCAAAGGAAGCGGAGCTTGAATTAGAATTACAAAGAAAATTAAATACTGAAAGAGAAAGTTTAAAAGCACAAATTCAAAAAGAAGAAGCAGAGAGAATTTCTATCAAAGACCAGGAGCATGTGTTGAAAGTAAAAGAATTAGAAAAGCAATTAGAGGATCAACGCAAACTAGCCGAAGAAATGCGACGCAAAGCAGAACAAGGCAGTATGCAAATGCAAGGTGAAGTACAAGAATTATTATTAGAGGAACTCCTTAAAACAAGTTTCCCTTTTGACCAGATCTCAGAAGTTGGTAAAGGCGTGCGCGGCGCAGACT
>JBIKJM010000127.1:0-4956 GCA_044360985.1 Sediminibacterium sp.
CATCAAATGCAACCAGGCGATTGTTTATCTTTAACTGTTGCCGAAGTTCAGGAAGGCTTCTTTCGCTAATTGACTGCTAAGTTTTACTTTTGCAGTAATACAATAAAATATCAACCGATTATAATGAGTCATTTATCAGAGCAGGAAATTATCAGAAGAGAAAAGCTACAAGCATTAGCAGCGGCAGGGATCGATCCTTATCCTGCCCCTTTGTACCCGGTAACACACTTATCACAAGACATCAAGGCGCATTACACAGAAGAGACCAAGGAGCAATTTGCTGCCGTTTGTGTTGCTGGACGAATCATGAGTGTGAATGACAAGGGCAAAGTTTTATTTGTAAAGATCCAAGACGATCAAGGCATATTTCAGTTATATATAAAGAGAGATGAGATTTGTCCAGACGAAGACAAAACCTATTGGGATGTCATCACTAAGAATGGATTGGACTTAGGAGATATCATTGGTTCAACTGGTTATGTGTTTACCACTAAAACAGGAGAGACCTCATTGCATGCATCTACTTTAACCTTATTGGCAAAATCATTAAAGCCATTGCCTGTTGTTAAAAGAGATGAGGCAGGGCAAGTATTTGATGCAGTAACAGATCCAGAGTTCAGGTACCGTCAACGCTATGCTGATTTAGTAATCAATCCCGAAGTGAAAGAGACATTTACAAAGCGTACTATATTAATGAATACCATTCGCCAGTTCTTGAACGATCGTGGCGCTTTGGAGGTGGATACGCCCGTATTGCAATCTATTCCAGGTGGTGCTGCTGCAAGGCCATTTGTAACGCATCATAACGCGTTGGATGTGCCATTTTATTTGCGCATTGCGAATGAATTGTATTTAAAGCGTTTGATTGTTGGAGGTTTTGATTGGGTGTATGAGTTTAGTAGAAATTTCCGCAACGAAGGGATGGACCGCACGCATAATCCTGAGTTTACTGTGTTAGAATGGTACACGGCTTACAAAGATTATTTATGGATGATGGAAATCACAGAACAGTTGTTTGAAAAAATTGCATTGACATTACACGGCAAGACAGAATTACAAGTGGGTGATAAGACCATAAACTTTAAAGCACCATTTAAGCGCATCAGCATCTTGGATGCGATTAAAGAAAATACAGGTATCGATATTAGTGGGATGGATGAAGCAGGCTTAAGAGATGTGTGTAAGCAATTAAAGATAGATGTTCCACCAACGATAGGCAAGGGCAAATTAATTGATGAATTATTTGGTGCCACAAGTGAGCACACTTATACCCAACCAACTTTTATCATTGACTATCCGGTAGAGATGAGTCCTTTGACAAAGAAGCATAGAACGAAGGAAGGATTGGTAGAGCGTTTTGAATTGATGGTGAATGGAAAAGAATTAGCCAATGCCTACACTGAATTAAATGATCCGATTGAACAACGCAAGCGATTCGAAGATCAATTGGCATTAATGGAAAGAGGAGACGATGAAGCGATGTTTATTGACCATGACTTTTTAAGAGCATTAGAATACGGTATGCCACCAACATCGGGTATTGGCATTGGAATAGATCGTTTGTGTATGATGATGTTGAATCAACCATCGATACAAGATGTATTGTTCTTCCCTCAGATGCGCCCAGAGTCCTTCGAATAGGATGTATAAAAAAATTGAGGCACCCGTTTATGGGGAGAAGATGCGAATGCATCTGATTTATCAAAAAAATCATTAGAGGTTAAAGTAAAAGAAGCGTAAATTTTTTATTACGCTTCTTTTACTAACACTAGTCTCTGTAGTTCAAAGCCGGTTTTATATCTCCTAACAATGCCTTGTATTTATAATCACCAATAGATTTAGTAAATTCTTCTGTTGCTTTTTTAATTAATTCAGGATTGCTCATTAAATCAATTGCAGTGAGTGCCATCGTTTTACTAGCCACCAACATACCCTTTGTGCCAATTTCTGTTCCACCAGAAGCAACTGCTTGCCAGCTATGTGCTGCAGTGCCTGGCACCCATGTCGCTGCGCGTAATCCAACTGTTGGTTTTGCATAACTTACATCACCCACATCTGTAGAACCGCTATTGCCTTCATTGATATAAGTCAATGGTTTAATTGCAGCCGCAGTTGCTAAATCTACCGGGGCAACCATCGTTGGTTGAATTTTTTTAGCAAAAGCAATTTCTGCTTCTGTATAATTTACGCCTCCAACTTTATCTAAATTAGCTTGCATTGTTTCTGCAAGTGTTTTATTAATTAACAAGTCGTGTGTGCCACCAATGATATCATAACTAAATTTCGTACCAGTTCCTAGAGCTGCACCTTCTGCCGCCTTCACGACTCTATCAAAAATTTCCACTACTTCTTTTCTTCTTGGATGACGAACATAGTAATACACTTCTGCAAAATCAGGAATCACGTTTGGCGCTTTACCACCATTGGTGATCACATAATGAATTCTTGTTTCTTGAGGAATATGTTCACGCATCATGTTCACCATATTGTTCATGGCTTCTACCGCATCTAATGCAGATCTACCTTGGTCTGGCGCGGCTGCAGCATGCGCTGAAATACCATAAAATTTAAACTTAGCCGATTTATTAGCTAAAGCACTTGTTGTAGTAATTGCATTTACATCATCAGGATGCCAGTGAATCACCGCATCTAAATTATTGAACAAACCTTCTCTTACTAAAAATACTTTACCACTACCACCTTCTTCTGCAGGTGTTCCATACACTTTAATGGTCCCTTTTAATTTACCACCAGCAATTAATTCTTTAATGGCAATACCAGCAGATACACTTGCTGTTCCAAATAAATGGTGTCCACAAGCGTGTCCAGCATTTTTTCCAGCAATGGGATCTCTTTCTGATGACGCAGATTGATTGATACCAGGTAAGGCATCATACTCGGCTAAAATACCAATGGCAGGACTGCCAGTGCCAAAAGTCGCCACAAATGCAGTTGGAATGCCCGCCACGCCAGTTTCAACGGTGAAACCAGCGTCTCTTAAATGTTGAATATGTAGTGCAGCACTTTTTACTTCTTTATAACCTACTTCTGCAAAATCCCATATCTGCAATGCAGTTTTTTTGTCTGCATCATACGCATTATTCAATGCAGCGATTGCAGTTTCTTTATTGGCATTGATTTGAGCAGTTGCAGGATCCACTTTTGCTTTCTTTTGTGCCCAAGCACCAAAAGATAAAAATAGCATCGCTCCAAGGAATAGTTTTTTCATCTTGTCGTTGTTAATGCATTATAAAAATAAGTCTGTGTATAAATGTCCACCCGGCACTACAGAATAGTGGGATAAGTCTGTAACGCCCTCTGCTGCTAAAACACCTTCGTCAATAAATGTTTGACCAGTGTACACCAAAGGCTTTTTGGTGACAATAGCATAAGCCGCATCGGCAAGAATAGCTGGCGTGCGACTCATATTGGCAAGTGCTTCACCACCTAATAAATTTCTAACAGCTGCAGTATCAATAGTGGTGCGGGGCCATAAAGCGTTCACTGAAATTTGATCTTCTTTAAATTCTTCCGCCCATCCAAGCGTCATCATGCTCATATTGTATTTAGTGATGGTGTAAGCCACGTGCGGACCTAACCATTTTGGTGCTAAATTAATTGGAGGCGATAAAGTTAAAATATGTGCATGGGTAGATTTTCTTAAATAAGGTAGCGCATGTTGCACCACTAGAAAAGTACCACGTACATTGATGCTTTGCATTAAGTCAAATCTTTTACTAGGCGTATGTTCGGTATCTGTTAATTGAATGGCAGATGCGTTGTTGATTAAAATATCAATGCCACCAAATTTATCTACAGTTTGTTGAATCGCATTTGCAATTTGTGCTTCATCTCTGATATCTACTTGCACCGCTAAAGCACTTACGCCCAATGCTTCCACTTCTGCAGCAGCAGAGTAAATGGTTCCACCTAAACGTGGATCTTCCTCTACCGACTTTGCTGCAATCACAATATTGGCGCCAGCTGCAGCTAATTTAAGTGCAATGGCTTTACCAATTCCTCTGCTTCCACCAGTAATAAAAACTGTTTTTCCTAGAAGTGTTTTGTCAGACATATTTTTGTATTTGATGAATTAATGAATATTTTTTTAGAAATTAATTATTTTGAAATAAACCCTTGTATTAGCGAAGCTGTTTCCTCACATGCAGTCTCCAATACTTCGTTTTTTACAACGGCATTGAATTGATCACTAAAACTAATTTCGTATGCTGCTTTATCCAATCGCATTTGCATTTTTTCTTCGGAGTCTGTATTTCTTTTTGTAAGACGCTCTTTTAAAACCTCTATGGAAGGTGGTAAAATAAAAATAGATAAAGCTTGATCGCCTAATTGTTTTTGAATGGCAATCGCACCCTTCACATCAATATCCAATACGGGAATTTTGCCTTCTGCCCAAATACGATCTAATTCAGATTTTAAGGTACCATAATACAACCCTTCATAGACCATTTCATATTCTAAAAAGTCATTTTGTTTGATATGCGATTCAAATGCTGCTGGGCTAATAAAATGATAGTCAACACCATCTTGTTCCGCGCCTCTTGGCGCCCTGGTGGTGGCAGAAACCGAAAATGCTAGTTGAGGATAGTTTGCCAATAAAAATTGCGTGATGGAGGTTTTACCAGCACCAGATGGCGCAGTCAAAATGATGGCTTTTTTGTGTTGTTCAGACATGGGACTAAATTAAGCAAATACCTTTAAAAAAGCGGTTTTAAAAAAGTTAAATGCAGAACATAAAAAATCCCATCTCGTAAAACGGAGGGGATTTTTAATTTAGGCTCTTTTTTTTAAAAAAATAATGATGGCCACTAGTTCTATGCTCAAACCAATTGCAAAAAATGGCACTCGAAGCATTTGGAGTATCCCCATTGTTTTTAAAAATACAGTCATTAAAATAATGATCATGCCAATAACAAATAACCATATTGGCTTTTT
>JBIKJM010000128.1:0-4919 GCA_044360985.1 Sediminibacterium sp.
TCTTGCGCCATCCCTTTCCATTGTGTAATATCCGACTGTTGCAATACTTTACCTTCTAATGCTGGTTTGCAATACACAATAGCTACAATAGCAAAAACGGCTACTGCAATAAGATGGGGTAGGGCAGACTTAAAAAGAGACTTGAACATATGCATTATTTTATAGGAACAAACCTACAACTAAATGGGCTTTTTTGTACTTTTAGCTCCTTGTAAATATCAACAAATGTCCCCACGCTTCCCATTGGCCTTTTTTTCTAAAGTAGCAGTCCTTGTTAACCTAGGGTACCTGGTTTCGACCCTGTTTTTGTTTATCACATGGATGAAGATCCCTCGAGATATTGCTCAATTTATTGCCGTGATGGGTTTGGAATTGGCCCCCTTGATTAACCTTGTTTTTGCATGCATCCTTTTGATTCAATTTCTTCAAAAAAAAGTAATTAATTTACTCTCTTGGCAAACTATTTTCAACCTTAGTATGTTATTGATTCAGATAGGCCTTCTATTTATTTAAACACAAGTATGATACATCAAATTTTAAAAGATAAACCCACCAAATTATTTTTAGGGATCACTGCATTCTTTGTTGCCAATGCGCTTATTGCAGAGTGCATAGGGGGCAAGATTTTTTCATTAGAAGCTGTTTTTGGTTTTAAACCAATGAATTTGACTTTATTTGGTGAATCAGGATTGGCCTTTAATTTAACCTGTGGTGTATTATTATGGCCTCTAGAATTTGTCATCACGGACATTGTAAATGAATATTATGGCCCAAAAGCGGTAAGACGAATTAGTTTAATTGCTGTGGCGTTAATCAGTTATGCTTTCATCATGTTTTATCTTGCCATGTCTGTAGCTCCTGCAAGTTTTTGGGTGGAGTCGAAAATGCAAAACGGTGTCCCAAGTATGCAATTGGCTTTTGAAGCCATTTTTGGACAAGGGATGTGGATCATCATTGGAAGCATCATTGCTTTTATGGTGAGTCAATTGATAGATGTTACCGTCTTTCATCAAATTAAAAAAAGAACCGGCGATAAAATGATCTGGTTAAGATCCACGGGTTCAACAGTGGTGTCTCAGTTGGTGGATAGCTTTGTAGTACTGTTTATTGCATTTAAAATTGGTAATGGATGGGCGTGGTCTACTGTATTAGCAGTGGGTGTTGTCAACTATATGTATAAGTTCACCATGGCAATTGTATTAACGCCATTAATTCATCTTATTAGAAACAGAATCGAAAATTATGTTGGCGCAGAGGCTGCACAAAAAATGAAATTAGAAGCGATGGGAGAAAATGCAAATATTTAAAGCGGCCTATACCCACTAATTTTTTGCTGCAAAAAGTTCAATCAACATTTTGATGGCCACTTTATCTATAGGTAAAGTCATGGCATCTTCTGAAAGTGCATGAAGTGGAATCCATCTTAAATGTTCTGCTGTTCCATTTGGGTCCGCTACTTCTTGGGGTAAAAAGTCAAATGCTTTTTCTTTTGTTTTAACAATTGTTGTATCTGCAGTGTGCACTAAATAGTAGATGGAAATGATTTGGTCTTTATGGTTGAATGCAGAAATCTGAAAAAAGTCTGTGGTGTAAAAATGATCTCCCACATGTACTTCGATACCAGCTTCTTCCATAAATTCTCTCGCCAATCCATCTCTAGTACCTTCACCAATTTCTAAACCACCACCAGGTAATTTGGTAATATAATTTCCTCGGATGAATTCATCACTTACTAAAAGTTGTTTATCCTCATTTAATAAAATGCCATACACCCTCACATTGAACAAAGCCATAAACTAACTATTTTAAATTGATAGAAGCCGAATAAACAAATGTACCAGGCCCTTGAAGCCATATATCATTAAAGTGGCCACCACCTTGGTTGTTAAAACTCACAGCCAGTTCACCACCAATTGTTTTGATAGCTACATGGTGTTCGCCTATTTTATTCAAATGTGTTGTGATGGCTGAAGCTGTTACGCCAGTGCCACAACTAAAGGTTTCATTTTCTACACCTCTTTCATAAGTACGCACAAATAAATGGTCATCATGGAATTCAATGAAATTAACATTCACGCCTTCTGTTTTGAATCGTTCGTTGTATCGGATGGCTTTGCCTGCTGTTACCACATCGAAATTTTCAACCCCATTGACCAATTGAACATAGTGCGGCGATCCCGTATTGGTTACAAAAAAACCTTCTCCTTTTTCAACTGCGTTAACGTCTGACATTTTTAAATGTATCCAACCATTCTTTTCAATCGTTGCTTCGTGAGGCCCATCAATGGCAATAAAAAGATAATTTTCTTTCACAATCCCGTGATCATTTGCATACTGCACTAAACATCTTCCTCCATTACCGCACATTGTACCTTCAGTTCCATCTGCATTGTAGTAGGCCATGGAAAAATCATACTCATTGGTTGTGCCAAGCATAATCAATCCATCTGCACCAACACCAAATCTCCTATCACATAAAAATGCAATTTGTGCATTAGATAAAGCAATGCTATCATCTCTGTTATCGATGATGACAAAATCGTTGCCCGTGCCTTGGTATTTTGAAAATTGAATCTCCATTTGTGTTCTTTGAATGAATTACATTGAAGCGATAATTCCTAAACTTTTTTGAATCATATGGTCTACAGCTTTTGCGCCATCTTTACTAAATTCTTTTTTCACTCTATTGGCTACAATCACATTGATACTTAAGCACTGGTGGCCCAATAAATTACAAAGTCCATAAATCGCACTTGTTTCCATTTCAAAGTTGGCAATATGATGATTCCCAAAACGAAAACTCGTCATCTGATCTACTAAATTAGGCATCTTCAAAGGCAATCTTAAAATCCTTCCTTGTGGTCCATAAAAACCCGGGCAAGTCACAGTGATGCCATGGGTATATCCTTCTGTAAAATGCTTTAATAAACCGGCACTTGCACTAGAGATATAGGGTTTAATTTGATGCGCTTGAATATTTGTATGTTGTTCAAATGCGGCTAAAATAGCAAGCTCTTCGTTATTGTTATTCGGTTGGTAAAAATGCAATAAATTATCAATGCCTAAACCATGTGTACCTGCCACCAATTGATCTACACCCACTTCCCCTTGTAAAGACCCACAAGTACCAAGTCGGATAACGGACACTGATTTTTTGATGTCTTTAATGCATCTTGTCTCAAAATCAATATTCACCAAAGCATCCACTTCGTTCAATGCAATATCAATATTATCGGGTCCAATGCCTGTACTCATCACCGAAATACGTTTTGTGCCAATATATCCTGTATGGGTAATGAACTCTCTATGCGCAGATTGATGTTCAATATGATCAAAGTGTTTACTTACATGGGCCACTCGGTCTGGATCACCCACTGTAATGATGGTATCTGCAAGCTCATCGGGACGTAAATCCAAATGATAGACTGCCCCTCTAGGATTAATGATTAATTCGGAAGCGCCAATGGGCTGTTGCATAAGCAGGTTTTAGACTACAAATGTCGCTTAATTCGATTTAGTGGTAAAATTCTTTTATAATTAAGTTCTTTACGTTAATTTTACGTCCCTAATTGGTCCTGTGGCCGAGTGGTTAGGCAAAGCTCTGCAAAAGCTTCTACAGCGGTTCGAACCCGCTCGGGACCTCGATACAAAGCCTCTCACGAAAGTGAGAGGCTTTTTTAATGCGAGCAGCGTCAAGAGCTCGCTCTTGTAAGCTAGCGAGCATTAAAAAAGCCAAAAGAATGCTTCGCATTCTTTTGAAAGGCTTTGGGTAAGACGAGATAGCCGAGGCGGTTGACAGCGAATGAAATGAGCTGGCAATTCAACGAATATTTTTTGCAAGCAAATACCTTTTTCCTATTTTACCACCCAATTCAATTCAATGCGCTCCATCTTCCTCATACTTTTATTTGTATCCAGCCAATTTGTAAAAGCATGGAGCCAGAACATTGACCAAATTCAAGAAACAGAAGTATTGGTTATAGGGGGCACTGCCAGTGGTATTTGTGCAGGACTTCAATCCTCAAGACTAGGGGTAAAAACAATCATTGCAGAATCCACTCCATGGTTGGGAGGGATGTTAACCGCAGCAGGCGTATCTGCATTTGATGGGAATCATAACATGCCCGCTGGGATCTTTGGAGAATTTAGGGCAAGACTATATCAACATTATGGAGGAAGCAATAAACTTTCAACGGGTTGGGTGAGCAATACTTTATTTGAGCCGCATATAGGAGATAGTATTTTTAAAGCAATGGCAAAAAATGAAAAGTACTTGCAAATTAATTATCACTACGAATTATTAAATGTAAAAAAAGAGGGGAATACAATCTCAGGCGTTTTATTTTATGATAACCAACTTCAAAAAAATATTTTAATAAAGGCCAAGCGATATATTGATGCAACAGAACTTGGAGATGTATTAGCAGCCGCTAAAATTCCATATGATCTTGGGATGGAATCAAACGATGTGACCAAAGAACAGGTGAATAAAAATGGCGCTAATGATATTGTACAAGATATTACCTATGTGGCTGTTTTAAAAGATTATGGCAGTCCACAGCCAATTATAGATAGACCCAAAAACTATGATTCCTTAGAGTTTGATGCAAGTAATCTGTCATTTTATAAAGACAATACTAGAACAAAGCCGCCAGTGGATGCAATTAAGATGCTTAATTATGGCAAACTTCCTGGAAATAAGTATATGCTCAATTGGCCCATATATGGCAATGATATTTATTTAAATGTCGTAGAAAAAACACCAAAAGAAAGGGCTGCTTTATTAGAGATCGCCAAACAACAAACATTAAGATTTGTATATTTTATACAAAAAGATTTAGGGTTCAGAAATCTGGCACTGGCGGATGATGAATTTAAAACGAAAGACAAACTCGCTTATTATCCTTATTACAGAGAAT
>JBIKJM010000129.1:0-4890 GCA_044360985.1 Sediminibacterium sp.
TTCAAAGAAGGCATCGATATTGATTCAATTCAATGGGCACATCATTAATAATTACATTTAATTGGGACCAAGTCTCATTTTTGAAAATATATAAAATAAACAACCATGGCATACTCAGATAAAGTAATCGATCATTATTCTAATCCTAAAAATGTAGGAACATTAGATAAAGCATCAAACACAGTTGGAACAGGATTAGTAGGCGCACCAGAATGTGGTGACGTAATGCGTTTACAAATTCAAGTAGATAATGCGACTGGCATCATCACAGACGCAAAATTCAAAACATTTGGTTGTGGTTCTGCAATCGCTTCTTCTTCTTTAGCTACAGAGTGGTTAAAGGGAAAATCAGTGGACGAAGCAGTTAAAATTGACAACATGGATTTAGTGGAAGAGTTAAACCTACCTCCAGTTAAAATTCACTGTTCAGTGTTAGCAGAAGATGCGATCAAAGCAGCAATCAACGACTACCGTTCAAAGAATGGTTTAGAGCAATTGGTATTTGAAGAACGAATTCACTAATTCATTATATGAGTGAAGTTTTAGAAAATACAATTTACGTGAGTGAAAAAGCAAAGGCAAAAGTGAAACAACTGATGCTGGATGCTGGCGTCACCGACGACCCTTCTTATTTTTTAAGAGTAGGTGTGGTGGGCGGCGGCTGTTCTGGATTGAGCTACAAGCTAGACTTTGACAATGAAATTAAGCCAATGGATCAAGTCTTTGAAGACAACGGCGTAAAAATTGTCACCGACCTAAAAAGCTTTTTATATTTAGTCAATACTGAATTAGAATTTTCAGATGGGTTGAACGGTAAAGGCTTCTATTTCAACAACCCCAATGCAAGCAGAAGTTGTGGCTGCGGAGAGAGTTTTGCGGTATAACTTTTTTAGTTTTTAAAACGCCCATAAAAATTAACGATTTATCTAAAATGCCCCTGTAAAACTGGGGCATTTTTTATGTAGCTTTGGGTCATGTGGGCAATATGTAAAAAAGAGTGGGCGCATTATTTTGGAAGCCTTTCTGGCTATTTAATCATCAGTTTTTATTTACTGGTTAACGGCTTATTGTTATTTGTCCTCCCTAATTTTAATGTGTTAGATTTTGGCTATACAAGCCTGCAAGTCTATTTTGATTTTGCACCTTGGATTTTGATCCTTTTAATTCCTGCAATTACCATGAGGAGCTTCTCCGAAGAGTACAAGCAAGGCACATATGAAATCTTAAAGAGTCTCCCAATTTCTACCAGGTCTATTTTGGTCGGAAAATATCTTGGGGTTGTTTCAATCACCATCTTAGCAATCCTTCCCACATTTTTTTATGCCATTGTACTTAATTATTTAAGTGCAGTAGGTGGCATAGATTGGGGTGCAACCATTGGGGCTTATATTGGTTTGATTGCGCTTGCTGCTGTCTATGTGGCGGTGGGTGTTTATATGAGTACTGTGACAAAGCATACTATGATTGCCTTATTGGGGTCTATCTTAATTAGTATTTTTTTATACAAAGGCTTTGATTGGATTGCTGATTTGCAATTTTTTCAAAATGGCTATGATTTTTATATTCGTCAATTAGGGCTTTCGGCGCATTATCAAAATTTAAATAAAGGGGCGATTGGGTTAGCAGATATCCTGTATTTTAAAATCGTTATTCTTTTATTTGGTTTAGGTGCAATCGAACAATTGTCTGGCAAGTTCAAGTATGCATGGGTGCTACTAGTTATGCTTTTATTGAATGTGCTAAGTCATTTGTATCCATTGCAAATAGATCTTACAAAAGACCAGCGCTATACCATGAGTAGTCAATCTAAAATATTGATTCAAGATATCAAGCAGCCAGTCAAAATACATTTTTATCTTGGTGGGGAGTTGCCGGCGCATTATAAAAAATTAGAACTAGCGACCATTCAATTTCTAGATCAACTTCAACAAATCAATCCTACTTGGATTAGCTGGGATCAAACTGTTCCTGGGGAGCTATATAAAGACAGTGCGTTGATGATTTTTTATGATAGTCTGCAAAAGCAAGGCTTGCCAATGGATCGTTTTCAAAATACAGAAACCATCACCGATAAAAAATTTGACCAACTTTTAGTCCCAGGACTCTTGATCGAAGTGGAAGGGCAAAAGCCTATTGCAATTGATTTAAGAAGCAGTAAGCAGTTCTTTAAACCTTATAATATTGTAAAAGAATTACCCGAAATAGACATTGAAGCTAGCTTTAATGCAGCCGAAGCGCTTTTGGAATATAAAATAGTGCAGGCTATTTATTTAATGAATAGAACTGCGCGTCCAAGCATTGCTTACCTAGTGGGCAATGGAGAACCATTGGATTACACAGTGAATGATTTAGGACAGTCCATAAAAAATCAATACAATCTTGGTGTCTTTGATTTAAAGAAAGGATTTCCGGATGCATCTAAAATCAACACTTTGTTGATTGTAAAACCAACAATACGTTTTACGGAATTAGACCAATTAAAAATTGATCAATTTATACTTGCTGGTGGTAATGTGATTTGGGCTTTGGATCCTTTGTATGCAGAATATGATAGTTTACGCAATACAAACGGCGCCTACCTTGCCTTTGATCGCGGACTTGGATTAGAAGCACAGTTGTTTAAATATGGTGTAAGGGTGAATCTTAATTTAGTGCAGGATTTAAATTGCGCCAAGCTACCAATGGTGGTGGGCGTAGATGCAACAGGGGCTCCAACGATTCAAAGAGTGCCTTGGCCATATTATCCTTTTGCGCAAGCAGGATCGGAGCATCCAATGGTCCAGAATATGGATAGGGTACTGACTGCTTTTCCTGCTAGCTTGGACACTGTGCGTGCATTAGGCATTACAAAGACCATTTTATTAACAACAGATACAACTAGCAGAATCATTAGCAGCCCAACCATGATTCAATTAAATAGTGGTCAACAAGAGGGCGAATTAGCAAGCTTTACAAAACAACATATTCCAGTGGCAGTCTTATTAGAAGGACAGTTTAAATCTGCGTTTACCGGCAGGTTGACTTCATCATTGATGGACTCCGTTCAATTAGCGACTGGCAAAGCTTTTATCACAAATAGTATCAAAGCGGCAAAGCAAATTGTACTATCCGACGCAGATTTAATTACCAATTTTGTAGATGCGCAAAAAGGACCACTGCCAATGGGGATGATTCCTTATGAGGGTGTTCAATTTGCGAATCCTGTTTTTTTTCAAAATGCAATTGCGTATTTAAACGAACCAATAAGTTTATTGGAAGCCAGAAAAAAGAATTTAGTGTTAAGAAGATTAGATGCGGGAAAAGTAGCAGAAAATAGACTTTGGATTCAATTGGTATTATTACTTGGTCCACTCTTCTTGCTCGGAATAGGCTATTGGGGGGCGTTTTATTTCCGCCAATCTCGATTTGCTGTATCTAAATCATAGCTTATCTTTACAGCATGACAACAGATCAAATTGTATATACTGTTTTTGGCGTAGTCGTTGTGACTGCTTTAATTTTAGACCTAGGTTTTCTAAGTAAAAAAAACTCGTCCATTACCATTCGACAAGCGCTTCAGCAAACCTTTATTTGGGTGATGTTGGCATTAGGCTTCTTTGTCTTTATGTGGGTAGAAGAAGGGCAAAAATTAGCCTTTGAATATTTAAGCGGCTACTTAATGGAATGGAGTTTAAGTATTGATAATATTTTTGTATTTATTTTAATTTTTGACGCGTTTAAGGTGAAGGAGCAATACCTCTCCAGGGTATTGTTAATTGGTATTTTGCTTGCCATTGTGTTTAGGGTGATTTTTATTACAGTAGGCGTTGCACTCGTTGCAAAGTTCGCTTGGATTTTATATTTATTTGGATTGTTTTTATTGTATACAGGCTATAAGATGTTTTCTGCTGGAGAAGACGAAGCCTTTGATCCGCATAAATCTAAAATCTACCTTTTCTTAAAAAAGTTTTTGCCAATTACCAACGAAGACGGAGATGGAAAATTTATGATGCGTATTGGCGGTAAGCCAATGTACACAAGCCTTTTTGTGGTCGTGGTTTTATTGGCTGCAATTGATTTGGTGTTTGCTTTGGATTCTATCCCAGCTGTAATGGGTATTTCTATGAGTAGCTTGGTGATTTATACTTCTAATATTTTTGCGATACTAGGCTTGCGCTCATTATTCTTTTTATTAAGAGGCGCTGTGAATCAATTTGAACATCTACAACAAGGTATAGCAATCGTTTTAATATTCATTGGTGTTAAAATGCTTGGAGAACATTATATCAGTATGGTCATGAGTAAAAACACCCAAGTACTTTTATCATTATTAGTGATTGTATTTTCAATCACAGGTTCAATCTTGTATTCCATCTTTTCAACTCGTCAAAAAAATCTACCAAAGAATTTTGAGGACAATACCATTTAATTTATGCATTTTAAAATGAACGGGAAAAAAGTAGCAGCATTGATTATTGCAATTATAGCAATAGACCAGTTATTGAAATTTTATATCAAGTTGAACTTCTTTTTAGGAGAGGAACACCAAGTAATTGGATCTTGGTTTAGATTACATTTTGTAGAAAACGAGGGTATGGCATGGGGTCTTAAATTTGGAGGTGGTTTTGGTAAAATAGCATTGACTTTATTTAGATTGGCTGCGGTGATTTGGGGCACTTTTTTAATCAAAGGATTTATTCAAAAGCAATACCATACTGGGTTTATCATTTGTTCCGCTTTAATTTATGCAGGGGCATTGGGCAATCTTATTGATAGTATGTTTTATGGACTATTGTTTGATGCGAGCATCCCCTATACAGCCATGGTGGCGCAGTTTTTACCAGAAGGGGGCGGATACGCCAATTTTTTACATGGCAAAGTGGTAGACATGTTTTATTTCCCAATCATCAC
>JBIKJM010000130.1:0-4844 GCA_044360985.1 Sediminibacterium sp.
TTGAATAATTTATCTGTGCTAATTCTGTGGTAACTATCTTCTACAAATTTTCTGTCTTGCATCATACGTGCAGCATAGTCCTCTAACCATTGGTCGTTGTCACCCAATGCACCTAATTGGCCACCCATATAACTCATCAATTGTTGCTTTGCAAAATTCTTTAAATCTTCTGCTACCACTTCCACTTTGTGGTCTGTGATCAATTGTGTGCTAATAACAGTCCACTTTAATTGATCTTGGAAAACTGGATATTCTTTTTCTGCTTCTTCTTCTGTTCTTTGTTTGTCTCCACCTTTTTGCAACCAACGCTTTAAAAATGCAACCGGAAAATCCATTTTGGTTTGCTCAATTAAGCCATGGTAAATTTGATCATGCACTTGATTTTTTGCTTGTTGCGCATAATAGCCTTCGATATCTTGCTTTACTGCTGCTTTGAATTCAGCTTCGTTGGTGATGGCTTGATTCGGGTAGGTTACAGTAAATAAAGTTTCATCTAAAGGTGCTTTTTCAACTAAGCCAACTTTGGTGATGACTAGTTTAAAATATTTTTCGGCATCGGCCTTTGTTAATGCTAAATCATTTAAAATGATATCTAATTCTTTGTCATCAAAGGCTTTCTTTAATTGAATGACAACGGTATCGTCATTTTTCTTACCAATGAATTGCTTTCTTTGGTTTTCACTAAAATATTTAATCAATAAAGAATTATCTTTTTTGATACCGCCTTCAATTTCATTCCCGTCTTTATCTGATTCAATAAAAGTCACGTTCAATACATTGTCTTCACTTGTTGAAGTTTCGGGTTCAGTCATGTTGCCATTTCTGATTTGCAGACGCTCCACTTCGCTTTGAATCATCTCGTCTGTTACTTGAATTTGATAGCGCTTTACTTTGATCTCTTTTGCTTTTATTTCAAATTTTGGTTTTAATCCAATTTCAAAAGAGAAATCATAATCAGTTGGATTGTTATGATCCATATTGGCAAATGCAGTAGCCAGTGGAAGTGGTTGTGCAAAAATGTCAATCTGCTCTTTAGAAATGTATTGGTTCATCTCTTGTTCTACCGATTTCAAAATCACATCGGTGAAAACAGCTTGTCCATACATTTTTTTAATCATACCTGTAGGTACCATTCCTTTTCTGAATCCTGGAATATTGGCCGTCTTGGCTTGCTTTTTTAAGGTGGTCTCGTAAGTTGACAAATAGTCTTCTTTTGAAATTGTCACCGTTAATTGATCGTTTAAAGGCGCAATGTTGGTTCTTTTTATGGTTGCCATAGGTCTTGCTTTTACTACTTAATTGAAATGTTTAAGGGGGGCGAAGGTACAATTTTTGGATTTAAATAAGGCATTATAATAAGAAAAAGGCCCCAAATTGGGGCCTTTTTCTGTGCGGATGGAGGGGGTCGAACCCACACGCCTCGCGGCGCTAGATCCTAAGTCTAGTGCGTCTGCCAATTTCGCCACATCCGCTTAGGGGTTGCAAACTTAAATGATATTTTTTAAAGTTGGTCTAAGAACCCGACAATTTCCTCTAAATACACTTGATCAATTGCATCAAAGTGTGCTAATTCGGTACTATCAACATCTAAAACGCCAACTATTTGACCATTTTGAAAAACAGGCACCACAATTTCAGATCTGGATGCGCTACTGCACGCAATATGTCCTGGAAATTTTTCAACATCTTCCACAATTAAGGTGATCCCTTTTTCCCAAGATGTGCCGCAGACCCCACGGCCTTTCTTAATTCTTGTGCATGCCACAGGGCCTTGAAAAGGGGCTAGTACCAATTCATCATCGACTACCCAATAAAAACCAACCCATAACCAGTTGAATTGTTCTTTAAGTGCTGCTGCAATATTACCAAGGTTGGCAATTAAATTATCCTCTCCAGTCATTAAGCCTTTGATTTGAGGAATCAAGGATTCATACTGTGTTTTTTTATCTCCATGATGGAGTACTAAATCTTCTGCCACTAATTTTATTTTTTAAAGATGGATTGCAAATCTTTTCTTTCGATGCGTGCAACAAATACGATGAATGCAAAAAGCAAGATAGTTGCAAATAAATAATTGAAAGGTTGATTTGTTGAAACAAGATGTAACAATAAATTAATACCATACACCATTAATGCAATGATGAAATAAGCAATTAATTTTTTGGTGGCATAAGGCACAGGATAAACCTGCTGTCCCCATAAATAACTCACAATCATCATGGTGCCATAACAAAAGAAGGTAGCCCAAGCACTTGCCATATAACCAAAATGAGGTATCGCTAAATAGTTAATGACAATCGTGATGCATGCGCCTAATAAGGTGATCCAGGCGCCTGCCATGGTTTTGTTACTTAGTTTGTACCAGATACTTAAGTTATAGTATACGCCTAAAAACATATTTGCAATGAGTAAAATAGGCACTACTTTAAGGCCCACATACATGGCTGGATTTTGAATAAATAATTTCCAAACATCAATGTATAGCATCACAGATAAAAACATCACACATAAACTGATCACAAAAAATTTCATGACTTTAGCATAGGTTTTTTGAGCTTGATCTGTTTCCGCTTGTTTGAAGAAAAATGGTTCGGCACCCATGCGGAACGCTTGTATGGAGATGGTAATTAAAATGGCTAATTTATAACATGCACTATACACACCCACCATGGCCTTGTTCTCATCTGCTGTTGCTCCAGGGCCCCACCATCCCAACATGATTCGGTCTAATGTTTCATTGATCATCCCACCAAATCCTACTAAAATAAGGGGCACTGCAAAAGCCATCATGCTCCACCATAGTTTAAAGTTGAATTTAAAACGGATGGATCTAATTTCTTTTTGTAATAAGAGCATTACAAAAACATTTTGCACGATACCAGCTATTAAAATATAACCTACTTCCCAATTGGGTTGATACAATTTTTGTAAAAAACTACTTGGATGTGTTGCTACATAATTTGGTAAAAGACTGATGAAGCTATAGGTTGCAAGAATATTGATTAAGATGCCAACAATTTTGATCAGGGCAAATTTCTTGGGACGTTCTTGCATTCTTAATCTTGAAAATGGAATGGTCGTCAAGGCATCTAGTGCAACGATCCAAGCTAGTAAGCTAATGTATTCGGGGTGGGCAGTAATTTGTAAAAGTTCAGCCAATGGAAGTTTCCAAGTGAACAAACCAATCAACACAAGTAGGGTAACAAATAGCATTGAAAAGCTACTGGTATTATAAATCTCCTCCTCATTTTCTTTGGTACCGAACTTGAAATAGGCGGTCTCCATGCCGTGGGCCACAATCACATTCAAAAAGGGGATAAAGGCATAGACAATCGAATTCTCCCCATAAGCAATATCTGAAAGCTTATAGGTTAAATAAGGGGTAAGCAAATAGCTAATAAACCTTGCGGCTATTGAACTAAGTCCGTACCATGCGGTTTGACTGACTAATTTTTTAATACTACTCAAGGTGTTGAAATTACAGCTAAATTAGTGAAAATAGTTTTGTTTATCTTCACGTTGTAAATAGCATCCTTATGAGAGTTGTAATACAGAGAGTGTCGGAGGCCAGTGTCAAAGTAGACGGAGCGATTGTTGGGGCCATTCAAGCAGGCTTAATGGTCTTATTAGGCATTCAAAATGAGGATACATTAGAGGATATTCAATGGATTTCTAATAAGCTGGTGCAGATGCGGATTTTTGATGATGCAGAAGGGGTTATGAATCATAGCCTGCAAGAAATGGGAGGATCCATCTTACTAATTAGTCAATTCACATTGTATGCCGCCACTAAAAAGGGGAATCGACCTTCTTATATTGCAGCTGCAAAACCCGAGATCGCGATTCCTATCTATGAGCAAATGATCCTACAATTGACCAAGGATTTAGGCAAGCCAATTGCTACTGGACAATTTGGGGCAGACATGAAAGTAGCGCTCATCAACGATGGCCCGGTCACTATTTTAATGGATTCAAAAAACAGAGATTAAATATGTCCAATCAAATTACAATTCAAGCAGCACAAGACCAGGTGGATCAATGGATCAAGACCGTTGGGGTGAACTATTTTAGTGAGTTAACCAATTTGGGTGTCTTGATGGAAGAAGTAGGGGAACTGTCTAGGTTAATGGTGCGTAAGTATGGGGATCAATCCTTTAAAAATAATGAAGCAAGTGCCGACCTAGGGGATGAGATGGCGGATGTACTCTTTGTGTTGATTTGCTTAGCCAATCAAACTGGTGTTGATTTGACTGCGGCATTGGAGAAAAATATCCAAAAGAAAACCATTCGAGACAAAGAAAGGCACCAAAACAATGAAAAATTACAACCATAATCCTTTCTCGACCTATATTTGCAAACTATGAGTAAGACAGTTACAGACAATACATTACAAGCAATCATTTCGCATGCTAAAGAATACGGTTTTGTATTTCCTAGTAGTGAAATCTATGATGGATTAAGTGCAGTGTATGATTATGGCCCTTATGGTGCGCAATTAAAAAAGAACATTCGCGATGATTGGTGGAAGAGCATGACGCAGATGAACGAAAATATTGTAGGTATTGACGCTGCTATTTTCATGCACCCAACTACTTGGAAAGCAAGTGGTCACGTGGATAGTTTTAGTGACCCATTGATTGACAATAAAGACAGTAAAAAAAGATACCGTGTAGACCATTTAATTGAAGCACATGCCGATAAGTTGATGGAAGAAGCTGCTAAGGCTAATGATGGTGGAGCTGCATTACGTGATCGTGCAAAGCAACTTATTGCAGATATGGAAGCCCTGCTTGCGAAGGATGATTTTGCTGGTTTAGGAACCTTGATTCAAACAAATAAAATAC
>JBIKJM010000131.1:0-4805 GCA_044360985.1 Sediminibacterium sp.
GGTATTCGCAGTCTAATTCATGCAAGTTGTTCTGCGCAAAACCTACCCTATGCGAAACCACATCCTCAGGTTTATATAGACTGTGCCACTGCCCTACACATCTCCCCACTCTCCTGTATTTGTTTTGAAGATTCATTCTATGGCATGTTGGCAGCAAAGGCCGCAAGGATGACCTGCGTAGTTGTACCAGCAGCCGATGCACTTAAACAGGAGCATTGGGCAGCAGCAGATCTAAAGCTATCTTCCTTACAAAATTTTGGTGCGCTGCATTTTAATATGCTTGCTTAATTAAGCGAAAAAAAACGCATTCCTTCCCTAAATACAAGTTAAATTGCATCCGTAAATGGAACTAGCAAAAAAAGTCATTGGAAAGGAATTAGAACGCTTTGAAATGCATTTCAAAGAAGCGGTTAAGAGTAGGGTTTCCTTGCTAGACCGCATCATGCAATATATTGTTAAGAGAAAGGGGAAACAAATGAGACCCATGTTTGTTTTGCTTTCTGCCAAGCTGAACGGCGAGATCAATGACGCCAGTTACCGTGCTGCCTCATTAGTGGAATTACTACATACAGCAACCTTAGTGCACGATGATGTAGTGGATGATGCATTGGAAAGAAGAGGCTTTTTTTCAATCAATGCTTTATGGAAAAATAAAATCGCTGTTTTAGTGGGCGATTATTTATTGTCAAAAGGATTATTGCTATCTCTAGAAAATAAAGACTTTGAAATATTAACCATCTTATCTGATGCTGTTAAAAAAATGAGTGAGGGTGAGTTATTGCAAATTGAGAAAACAAGAAATTTAAATTTTGACGAATCTGTTTACTATGAAATCATTTATGGTAAAACAGCTAGTCTACTTTCCTCAAGCTGTGCTGCGGGTGCATCCTCCGTTACAAAGGACCAGGAGCAAATACAAAAGATGAAGGACTTTGGGGAATACGTAGGGATGGCATTTCAAATTAAAGACGACTTGTTTGACTATGGTGATGAAATCATTGGCAAGCCAACAGGCAATGATATTAAAGAGAAAAAATTGACCCTTCCTTTAATTCACATATTACAGAAATGTAGCCCAGCCTTAAAAAAAGAGATTGTCTATATTGTTAAAAATAATAACAATGACAAGCGTAAAGTCAAATTCGTCATTGACAATGTGAAGCAATTAGGTGGTATCGAATATGCGCAAGCAAAAATGATCGAATACAGAGACAAAGCATTACTTGTTTTACATAGTTTCCCGCCATCCATTACTAGAGACGCATTAGAAGAACTAGTCCGCTACACAACTGATAGAAAATATTAATGGAAAAACGCTGGAATATATTGGAGGCCGATTCGGCTAAAGTGGCTGCACTACAATCAGCTCTAAAAATACATCCCATTTTATGCGAATTATTAGTACAAAGAGGTATTGAAGACTTTGATAAAGCAAAGCAATTTTTTAGACCTTCTTTAAACGACTTACATGACCCTTGGCTAATGAAGGACATGGACAAAGCTGTCGCAAGAATCACCCAAGCCTTTGATCAAAATGAATCCATTATGGTCTTTGGCGATTATGATGTAGATGGTACCACTTCTGTTGCGACATTATATCAGTTTTTAAAAAACATACACCCAACCATTGATTTTTATATTCCACACCGTTATAGAGAAGGATATGGCGTGTCAAAAATGGGTATCGATCATGCAAAAGCGACAGGTATTAGTTTAATTATATCGGTGGATTGCGGTATTAAGTCAACAGAACTAATAACTTATGCGAAAGAATTAGGAATTGACTTTATTATTTGTGACCACCATCTACCCGATCCAATTTTACCACCCGCTGTGGCCATATTAAACGCCAAACAAATTGATTGCGGCTATCCGTATAAAGAACTATGTGGATGTGGCGTAGTGTTTAAATTAATCACAGCACTCGCTCAAGCTTATAATTTACCAGATTCAAGTTACCTGCAATACTTAGACCTTGTGGCTACCGCCATTGCTGCAGATATTGTTCCGCTTACAGATGAAAATAGGACCATGGCTTATTTTGGATTAGAGAAAGTGAATGAAAATCCAAGTCATGGTATTTTAGCTTTACTAGAATTAGCAAAACAAAATCGCCCAATTAGAATTAGCAATTTAGTATTTGCTGTTGCACCAAGAATCAATGCAGCAGGCAGGATGGATGATGCCAAAAAAGCAGTACAACTTTTTATAGAAACAGCATACCAAGGTGCATTGGATGTGGCTTCCCTTTTACAACAAGATAATTTAGACAGAAGAGAAGCTGATAGTAGTATTTCGGAAGAAGCGTTTGCAGAAATTGAAAATGATCCTGCACATTTAAATAAAAAATCGACCGTGGTGTTTCAACCCCATTGGCATAAAGGTGTGGTGGGCATTGTAGCAAGTCGTTTGATTGAAAGACATTACAAGCCAACAATTGTCCTTACACAAAATGGCGATATTGTTTCGGGCAGTGCAAGAAGTGTGCAGGGTTTTAATTTATATGAAGCTTTACATGCATGCAGGGAACACTTATTAGGATATGGTGGACATTTTGCTGCAGCAGGTATGACTTTGAATATTGAGAAGTTAGAAGCTTTTAAGGAAGAATTTGAAAAAGCCGTTGCAGAAAGAATCACGCCCGAGCAAATGGTGCCAGAAATCTCCATCAATGCACTACTTCCATTGGATCAAATAAGTTTACAATTTTTCCAAATCATTGCTCAAATGGAACCATTTGGTCCAGACAATATGCGCCCAATTTTTCTAGCCAAAAATGTGCGTGATACAGGTTATTCTAAATTGGTGAAAGAAGCACATATCAGTTTTAACCTAACCCAAGGCAATAATAGTGTTAGAGGTATTGGCTATAATATGCCAGACAAGATTGATATTGTAAAATCGGGCAAGCCATTTGATATAGTCTTTCAATTACAATTGAATGAATGGCAAGGCACACAATCTATCCAAATGCAAGTGATAGACCTAAAAGAAACGAGCCCAAATTAATTCATTCGGGCTCGTTGATTCAAAATATACTTTGCTAAAATTTTCCTATCAATATTTGAGGAAATAAAATTCTAAACAAACTTGAAATTTTAAGTTTTACTTCATCTGTAGATTTAACTCGTCAATTCTACTGTTCTATTTATGAAGCTTGTTAATTCAGCTCCTTTTAATAATCCCTGAGACAATAAAGCTAAGTCTGCTAAATTTCTTGCTTGCTTTTGTTGCTTATCTGTATCTGTTTCTTTTAAGAGTGTTTGATAGATAGGATGGTTACCATTAATGGTTAATTGAACTTCGTCAGGCATTTGTGCATAAAATGCAGTCATCCCTCCGCCGCCCATGCCAGCCATATCTTTCATACGACGCATGAATTCGGGTCTTGTAGCAATCACCGGTGCGGCATCTTGACTCAATCCTTTCACATCCACGATTAAAGTGATTTCAGGTACTTGGAATTCAAATAATTTTTTTGCTTGCTCTACTTCGTCTTTAGATAAAACTGAATCTACATTCTCTTGCTTATCAATTAAGTTATCTACCACATCGGCATCGACTCTAACAAATTGTATGCCTTCCCATTTCATCTCCACATTATTAATAAAGGCGGCGTCCACCATTGTCTCCAATTTGATCACCTTGTAGCCCTTGCCTACTGCAGCTTGAATGAAAGCGTCTTGCCCAACCGGATTGGTCGTGTACAATAAAACCTGCTTATCTTCTTTATTTTTTTGATTTGCCTCTGTTGTTGTTTTGTATTCCTCTAAAGTGTAAAACTTGCCAGCTTCAGCCGCATCTTCTAAAATCAAAAACTTATTCCCTTTTTCTAGGAATTTGTCATCGGTGATCATACCATATTTTACAAACAATCCTAAGCTCTCCCACTTTTCTTCAAAGGCTTTTCTGTCATTGTTGAAAATCTCTTCCAACTTATCCGCTACTTTTTTAGTGATATGCGCATTGATCTTTTTCACATTCGGATCGCCTTGTAAATAACTTCTGCTTACATTCAAAGGGATATCTGGACTGTCAATCACCCCGTGTAATAACATTAAGAATTCAGGAACGATGTCTTTTACTTCATCGGTTACAAATACTTGGTTGCAATACAATTGGATCTTGTCCTTTTGAATTTCAAAGCTCTGCTTGATTTTAGGAAAATATAAAATACCCGTTAAGTTAAATGGATAATCCACATTTAAATGAATCCAGAATAAAGGCTTTTCGCCAAAAGGATACAATTCCTTGTAAAAATTTTCATAATCCTCCTTTGTTAAATCGGCTGGCTTTCTAACCCAGATAGGATTGGTATTGTTGATTGGTTTTTCAACTTCAGCTTCAATTTTTGCATCCTCCACCCCGTCTGTAGATTTAGTTTCAGCAGGCACTTCATTGGCGTCCTTAAAATAAATAGCGACTGGCAAAAATTTACAGAAACGATCTAAAATAGATTTCACTCTTGAAGGCTCTAAGAATTCTTTGCTTTCTTCATTGATATGCATCACAATCTTAGTTCCTCTATTGCTATAATCTACCTCGTATAATTCATAACTAGGGCTTCCGTCACAACTCCAGAAAACACCTGGTGCATCTGTATGACTCTTAGAATAAATATCTACTTTATCACTCACCATAAATGAGCTATAAAATCCTAAACCAAAATGACCAATGATACTCGCATCTTGATACTTAGTTACAAATTCCTCTGCTCCACTAAATGCCACTTGGTTGATGTACTTGTCTACTTCTTCGGCAGACATACCAATACCATTGTCAATGATAGAAATTGTTTTTTCTTT
>JBIKJM010000132.1:0-4791 GCA_044360985.1 Sediminibacterium sp.
CTTTGACGAATTAAGATATTGCCATTTAAAGCTGGTTGTCCACCATATATCTTAACGCCTAATCTTTTACTTTGTGAATCACGGCCGTTCTTAACGGATCCTTCACCTTTTTTGTGTGCCATAGTATCTTAGTTTAAGCTATGTTTTCGATTTTGATTTGAGTATAGTGCGTTCTGTGACCGTGTTTCTTGCGGAAACCCTTTCTCCTCTTCATTTTAAAAGCGATCACTTTATCACCTTGAACTAGGTCGTTTGTAATTTCAGCCTTCACTACCGCTTTAGTCGCGAAAGAGATGCTGCCATTATTATCAACGAATATTACATCATTGAATTCAACTTTGTCTCCGGTTTTACCTTGCAGGTGAGGTACATACAAGCTATCTCCTGCTTGTACTTTGAATTGTTGTCCTGCGATTTTAACTACTGCTAACATAATTGTCCAAAATTAGGAGGGCAAAGGTAATTATAATTATCGCAATATGCAAGGAATTCTTGAAAAATATAATTTAGCTATTTTTTAAGGATATAAACCGGCAAGAGGGTTGAAGTTCCGTAAAATACCCCCTAAATTTGCTCCTGACTTCAAATGTCTTTAACTGATT
The DNA here is from genome assembly GCA_044360985.1 of Sediminibacterium sp. Classification (GTDB taxonomy): domain Bacteria; phylum Bacteroidota; class Bacteroidia; order Chitinophagales; family Chitinophagaceae; genus Sediminibacterium. Next base: position 603 of record JBIKJM010000132.1, read on the forward strand.
CCTATGAATATTAAGTCTTTACTGGCAAAACCCTTTGCTGGTGTCATCTATCGACAAATCCAAAAAGAACGTAATTCTGCTTTAGCGGATCAGCAAATCATTATAAATCAATTAGTTAAGACAGGAAAAGCCACTATTTTTGGTAAGGAGCACAAATTTGATCAGGTCAATAGTCCCCTTGAATTTCAGCAAGCTGTACCATTAAGAGACTATGAAGCCTTTAAGACTTATATAGAACAAATCAAAAAAGGGACTCAAAACGTGCTTTGGAAAGGAAAGCCGATCTATTTTGCCAAAACCAGCGGCACTACGAGTGGCGTAAAGTACATCCCAATTACAAAAGATTCTATTAGTAACCATATTAATGGTGCTAGAAATGCCTTGTTAACTTATATGGCGACCACCGGACAGCACCAGTTTGTCAATGGACGAATGATTTTTTTAAGCGGATCGCCTGTTTTAGAAAGGGTAGCAGGCATTCCAACTGGAAGATTAAGCGGCATTGTAAACCACCATATCCCTGCTTATTTAAGAAGCAATCAATTGCCAAGCTATGAAACCAATTGTATCGAGGAGTGGGAGGAGAAATTAGATCGCATTGTAGAAGAGACCATCTTAAAAGATTTGACCTTAGTGGGTGGGATTCCTCCATGGATGCAAATGTATTTTGACCGTATTGTAGCAAAATCTGGAAAATCAGTTAAAGAAGTATTTCCAAATTTACAAGTCTTGGTGCAAGGGGGTGTTAATTTCGAACCTTATAAATCTAAATTGTTTGATACCATCGGTAAGTCCATCGATACGATTGAATTATTCCCAGCGAGCGAAGGATTTTTTGCTTTTCAAGATACAAGAGACCAACAAGGCCTATTATTAAATACCAATAGCGGCATTTATTATGAATTCATTCCTTTAGCAAATATCCATGAAGCCAATCCTATTAGACTTAATTTATCTCAAGTCGCGTTAGGGGTACAATATGCACTCGTGATTAATAGCAATGCAGGTTTATGGGGCTATCATATTGGTGATACCGTGAAGTTTGTGAGTATTGATCCTTACAGACTTATTGTCACAGGAAGGGTCAAACATTTTATTTCGGCATTTGGAGAACATGTGATTGGGGAGGAAGTGGAAGCAGCGATGTTGCAAGTGGCTGATGAAATGAACGCCTCTATTGTAGAGTTTACGGTGGCACCTTATATCGCTCAAGATGAAGGGAAAAGTTACCATGAATGGCTCGTTGAATTTGAAAGACCACCATCAGATATGGCGCTATTTAAATCTAAATTAGATCAAGCCATGTGTGCAAAAAATGTATACTATCAAGACCTGATTGCTGGAAATATTTTAGCACCACTCGTGCTGACAGTGGTTCCAAAAAATGCATTTATTGACTACATGAAATCCGAAGGAAAATTGGGGGGGCAGAATAAAGTACCAAGATTAAGTAACGACCGAAAAATTGCAGACGCACTGCGCAATCAATTAGGCAAATAGCCAGAATAGAATAAAAAGCGTATTTTTAACCTCAAGTAAATAACTGGATGAGTCAAAAAAGAATTGCCATTTTCGGATCTACAGGTTCCATTGGGAAACAAACCCTAGAGGTGATCGCGGCGAACCCAGACTTATTTGTTGCTGAGATTTTGACGGCGCATGCAAACGAATCCTTATTAATTGAGCAAGCATTATTATTTGAACCCAATATTGTAGTGATTGGGGATATTGGCAAATACGCGATTGTAAAAAAAGCATTAGAAGGTAAACCAATTAAAGTCTTTGCTGGAGAAGAAGCTTTAGAACAAGTTGCCGCCATGGATTGCTATGATTTTATGATGGCGGGCATTGTAGGTTTTGCTGGTTTGAAACCAACACTCACTGCAGTTGAAAATGGCAAAGCAGTGGGCCTTGCCAATAAAGAAACTTTAGTAGTGGCAGGCGATATTGTGATGCGCACTGCAAGAGAAAAAGGGTCAGCGATTATTCCTGTTGATAGCGAGCACTCCGCCATCTTCCAATGTCTTGTTGGTGAAGGCAATAATCCTATCGAAAAAATTATTCTCACAGCGAGTGGGGGTCCTTTTTTAGGAAAGAAACCTAATTTTTTAGTGAATGTAAAAAGAGATCACGCGCTACAACATCCTAATTGGAGCATGGGCGCAAAAATTTCAATTGACTCTGCAACCTTGATGAATAAAGGATTAGAAATGATTGAAGCGAAATGGTTATTTGATTTAAGACCAGATCAAATCAAAGTGGTTGTGCATGCTCAAAGTATCATTCATAGCATGGTACAGTTTCAGGATGGCAGCATTAAAGCACAAATGGGTTTGCCAGACATGAAATTACCAATTCAATATGCCATGGCTTTTCCAAAAAGATTGGTGAATGATTTTCCAAGATATCATTTTGACAAACCCAATACATTGACTTTTGACGAGCCTGATGTAAAGACCTTTAGAAATTTAAAATTGGCGACCGAAGCATTGCGTATTGGAGGCAATGTTCCATGTGTATTGAATGCTGCAAATGAAATTGCCGTATATGCATTTTTAAAAAATAGGATTGGATTTTTAGATATGACAGACCTCATTGAAAGAACATTAGAGAAAATTGAATTTATCGCGCATCCGAGTTTGGATGATTATTATGAAACCGACGGAGCTGCAAGAGATTTTGCTGCTTCTTTAATACAACTATAAAAACATGTATCTAGCTGCTATTGATTTAACCGTACTTGCAACAAAAACTGCACAATTTATTTTATCTTTTTCTATCATCGTTGTTTTACACGAGCTAGGACATTTTATTCCTGCTAGATTATTTGGTGCAAGAGTAGAAAAATTTTATTTATTCTTTAATCCTGGATTTAGTTTGTGGAAAAAGAAGATAGGAGATACAGAATATGGATTAGGTTGGATTCCTTTTGGAGGCTATGTGAAAATTTCAGGGATGATTGATGAAAGTATGGACAAGGAGCAGATGAATAAAGCCCCGGAGTCTTATGAGTTGAGATCAAAGCCTGCTTATCAAAGATTGATTGTGATGTTAGGTGGTGTCATTGTGAATGTGATTTTAGCCATTGTAATTTTCATTGGCATTGCCTGGTTTTGGGGAGACGATTTTTTACCAGCAAAAAATTTAAGTTATGGTATACATCCTACTGAGATTTCTAAAAAAATGGGATTGCAAGACGGAGATATTATTGTTGCATTAGATCAAAAAGAATTAAAAGATTTCTTTGAATTGGAGTCTAAATTAGTTTTAGAAGATGCAAAAACAATTCAAATAAAAAGAGGGGATAGTGTATTAAGTTTACCTATTCCAACAACGATTGCTGCTGAGTTATCCAATGCAAATAATACCACAGCATTTGTTGTGCCTTTGTTTCCAGTAATTGTAGACTCTATTGGGAAATCCGCTGTAATGGTGGAAGGGAGCTTTCAAAAAAATGATACCTTATTAAGTATCAATGGACAATCCATTCAATTCCAACATGAGTTCATTGAAGTGAAGAAAAAGTATAGTGATTCATTGGTCACCATCCTTGCTAAAAGAGGAATGGATACAGTGAAGATTAGAACCTTAATTAACAATAAAGCACAGCTTGGTTTATTTGTAAAATTGCCGATGCAACTTTTTAAAACAGAACATCAAGCGTATAGTTTTGCCGAAGCAATTCCAACCGGTATCCAAAGATGTTTTACTACATTGGATAATTACGTAACAGGCATCAAGCAAATTTTTACAGGTAAAGTGAATCCAAATGATTCTCTTGGAAGTTTAATCAGCATAGGGAATACTTTCCCATCTCAGTGGGATTGGGAGCGATTCTGGACTTTGACAGCCGTATTTTCAATTGTATTAGGTTTCATGAACGTATTGCCAATTCCAGCCTTGGATGGTGGACATGCTTTATTTATCCTTTTTGAAATGATTACAGGCCGCAAGCCAAGTGACAAATTCATGGAATATGCACAAATTGCAGGCATGGTCTTGATGTTTGGTCTTATGTTATATGCATTAGGATTGGACTTCTGGCGTTTATTTAAGTAGTCTACTATTTAAATCCATTTATTAGTTGTAATTTTGTACTTGCTTTAATCGCAGTAACTGGGGTCGTATGGTTTTGACAGCAAGCGTAGCGGTTGGGGTAAGCATGTAGTGCGTTGGGTAATTAGCACTT
>JBIKJM010000133.1:0-4780 GCA_044360985.1 Sediminibacterium sp.
GCCTTCTGGGTACGCAGCGAGCCTTAAATTTTTTGCATCAAATCCTTCAATATTTGCAATAATTTTTCCGCCTTTTTTCAAGCCTTTTAAATTCACTTTTAAAGCAGCAGCATTCATCGCCACCAGAACATCACAGGTATCACCTGGGGTGTACACTGGATTAGAACTAAAATGAATTTGAAATCCACTCACACCTGGAAGAGTGCCGATAGGGGCCCTAATTTCCGCAGGAAAATCTGGGAAAGTCGCTAAATCGATTCCTAGTAAGGCGGTATTATTGGTAAATTGCTGGCCGGTTAACTGCATTCCATCACCACTATCACCAGCAAATTTGATCACGACATCCTGTAAAACAACTTCTTCTTGCATATACATCAATTGGATAACAAAGTTACAAAGCATCGCCTCTAAAACCGCATCTTTTATCGGATAATTCTGATTTCTTGTTTAAGTTTGAGCCTTCAATATCAATGTATTATGTCCATCTGGTCTGTTTTTTACTTTATTACCCAATGTTTTATGCTTTGGGTCAGTTTGAATGGGCCAGGCCTAATACAGTCAGCAACAACATTTGAGCAAATATCTGTGCAGGAAAAGAGGAGCGCTCAAATACAATTGGATAGCAATACTCAATACCTCTACCTAAGTTTTGATGACGGCCCCTTGTTTGGCACTTCGGCCTGTATTTCTATATGCGAGGATGAAAATGTAAAAGCTACTTTTTTTCAAATTGGATTACATCAATCAAGGTCCAATTGGGGTAAAAAATTATACAATCGTATTTTAAGTCGCCCTGATTTATTTTTATTGAGTAATCATAGTTTCACCCATACTTATGGTAAATATGTGCAGTTTTACAATCAACCAGATACAGCATTAGCGGATTTTATACATGCAGCGGATGTCTTAGAAACAACCAATGATATTGTTCGTTTACCAGGTAACAATGGATGGAGAACAGACAGTATTCGTTTTTCAAGTAAAATGGTTCGTCCTTTATTGAATAAGTTGGATAGTGCAGGATTCAATGTAGTAGGTTGGGACCTAGAATGGAATTACACAAAAAGAGGACGCCCTATCCAATCTGCTTCTGAGATGGCCAACATGGTGGATAGTATGTTTGCGCTAAAAGCCTATAAAACAAAGAACCACCTAGTGGTTTTAATGCACGACCATATGTTTAAAAACGAGGCCGATTCTGTTCAGCTTGTTCAGTTCATACAATTACTAAAATCCGGCAATCGATACCAATTTGCTAGCTTAGATCAATATCCAGGCTTGAAAAAATCTAGGATTAACAATTAATAAGGAGGGTGTTTCATTGCAATTTTGTACTTTTATAGCAGTAAAAATTTAAAAATATGTCAGCATTTAAAACAGGTAATCCAACCTTAACAGAAAAAATATTTGATAAGTCATTACATGAGAATGCCAATGCATTTGGTGTAATGAGCGTTCGTGGTACCATTAACAAATTTGGTTTCTTATTACTGATGGTGATGGCTTCGGCAATGTACGTTTGGAACGTCTATGCAGAAGGCAATACCAATACTGCAACTACTTTAATGATTGCTGGTGCAATTGGTGGCTTAATCTTAGCATTGGTGGTGATGTTTAAACCACAATGGGCAGGTTATATCACGCCAGCCTATGGTATTTTAGAAGGATTATTTATTGGAGGCATCAGTGCATTTTTCAATGCGATGTTTGCGAATAGCTATCCAAATATTATTTTACATGCAGTAGGTTTAACATTAGGTGTGGCTGTAGCTATGTTCTTTTTGTATAATTTCAGAATCATTACAGTCACCAATAAATTAAGATCCATTATTATGTCTGCAACCATGGGCATTGGCTTATTTTATTTGATTGTATGGATTGCAGGTATGTTTGGTTTTGAAATGGGCTTTGCTTTTGATAGTTCTCCATTGAGTATTGGCATTAGCTTATTCATTGTTGGTATCGCTGCATTGAATTTGTTATTAGATTTTGATTCAATCGAAAAAGCGGCAGAGATGGGCGCGCCAAAGTACATGGAATGGTACGGTGCTTTTGGATTACTAGTGACTTTGGTTTGGTTGTATTTAGAAATTTTGAAATTATTGAGCAAGTTGAATTCTAAAGACTAATGGAATATAAACGCGGTAGTCTAAGTAACGAGGAGCTGATTCATCTATACGAGTCCATTTTATGGCCAAGAATGATTGAAGAGAAAATGTTGGTCTTACTTAGGCAAGGAAAAATCAGCAAATGGTTTAGTGGCATTGGCCAAGAGGCAATTGCTGTGGGCGCTACATTAGCGATGGATCCTACCGAATGGATTATGCCTTTACACCGAAATTTAGGGGTGTTTACTTCACGCAAAATGCCTTTGATAGATTTATTCAAACAATGGCAAGGCGATAGAAGTAGTTATAGTAAAGCCAGAGAAAGAAGTTTTCATTTTGGTAGTAAAGCCCATCATGTATGCGGTATGATTTCTCATTTAGGTCCTCAATTAGCGATTGCGGATGGAGTTGCATTGGCGTATCAACAAAGAGGTCAGTTAAAAGCAAGTATGGCTTTCACTGGAGATGGTGGAACAAGCGAAGGTGATTTTCACGAAGCCTTGAACGTGGCTGCTGTTTGGAATTTACCTGTGATTTTCATCATTGAAAACAATGGCTATGGCTTAAGTACGCCAACCAATGAACAATATAAATGTGATCATTTAGTAGACCGTGCAAAAGGTTATGGCATGGAAGGCATTCGCATTGATGGCAATAATATTTTAGAAGTATATCAAACTGTAAAAGGGGTACGTGATTATTGCATCAATCAACAAAAACCATATTTAATTGAATGTGATACTTTTAGAATGCGAGGACATGAGGAAGCGAGTGGTGTAAAATATGTACCAAAACATTTGATGGAAACTTGGTCATTAAAAGATCCGATCAAAAATTACGAGCAATTTTTAGTACAAGAAAATGTATTGACTGAAATGCAAGTGGCAGAAATCCGTAACCGATTCAAAGATCAAATGGAAGCGGATTTAAGAAAAGCCATGGAGCCTGAAACATTTGAGCCTTCTATAGCTGCTGAATTAGCAGACGTCTTTGCCCCAGTTCCTGTTTCTTCTATTCCGGATTATAGTTTGGTTGAGACAGCACAGAAAACCAATAAAAGATTTATAGAAGCCATTAGTGATGCATTGAGACAGTCCATGGAAAAATATCCAGACATGATTATCATGGGACAAGATATTGCTGAGTATGGTGGGGCATTTAAAATCACAGAAGGATTTGTAGATCAATTTGGAAAACAAAGAATACGCAATACGCCTATTTGTGAAAGTGCTATTATAGGTGCTGCACTAGGATTAAGCATGGAAGGCATCAAGTCGGTAGTGGAAATGCAATTTGCTGATTTCGTCACGGTGGCCTTTAATCAAATTGTCAATAATTTAGCGAAGATGCATTACCGTTGGGGACAAAACGCCGACGTGGTGGTGCGCATGCCAACAGGCGGTGGAGTAGGTGCAGGTCCATTCCATTCTCAATCCAATGAAGCGTGGTTCACGCATGTGCCAGGATTGAAAGTGGTGTATCCATCCAATCCAACAGATGCAAAAGGTTTATTAATTGCTGCACTAGCAGAACCTAATCCTATTTTATATTTTGAGCATAAAGCTTTGTATAGAAGTATCGAAGAGGCAATTCCTGATGCAATGTATCAAATCGAAATTGGTAAAGCACATATTATTAAAGAAGGAACAGATGCCACCATCATTACTTATGGTATGGGGGTGCTTTGGGCAAAAGCATATCAACAAGCACATTCAGATCAATCTATTTATATCTTAGACTTAAGAACCTTATCACCATTGGATTATACTGCAATTGAATTGGCGGTGAAAGCAACAGGTAAATTAATGCTTCTGCACGAAGACAATTTAACAGGTGGCATCGGTGGCGAGATTAGTGCATGGGTAGCAGAACATTGCTTTACACATTTAGATGCACCGATTATGCGATGTGCATCTTTGGATACACCTATCCCATTCAATAAAACATTGGAGAAGCAATACATGGCCAATGATCGCTTAGAAGAGATGATGCAGAATTTATTAAATTATTAGAACAATAATAAGCCCTTAAGAAAACTTAAGGGCTTATTTATTTATATCAAATGAGTTTTTAGTTTTGATTGTTGGCTTTGTAAACTCTAAGGAAATTTCCTCCCAATACTTTTTTAATATCCTTATTTGAATAGCCACGAGCAATCAATGCTTTAGTGAAATTAGGATATTCTAATACCGTGCTCAAACCTTGCGGGGCTGAATTAATACCATCAAAGTCCGATCCAATCCCTACATGGTTGATTCCGATTAATTTCACAATATGATCAAAGTGTTGCATCAATTGTTCAATAGTTGGCTTAATGGCTTCGCTCTCTATTTTATATTTATCCGAAATCATGGTGAAAGCATATTCTCTTTGTATGCCTGTAGCCAATAAGGAATCTATTTCTGCACTATGTGCTTTTCTAAATGCCATATCTTTTTTACTGAAATTACTGTCTACAAATCCAGAAAAAAAGTTCAAACATATCACACCACCATTTTTCCCGACAGCTTTAATTTGATCGTCTTTTAAATTTCTTGTAACTGGGCAAATACTGTAAGCATTGCTATGCGATGCAATCACAGGTTTTGTGGTGGTATTGATGGCGTCCCAAAATGTTTTTTCTCCTACATGAGAAACATCCACGATGATGCCTAATTGATTCATTCTTTGAA
>JBIKJM010000010.1:0-14384 GCA_044360985.1 Sediminibacterium sp.
TCAAGGTTTTTAAAGCATCCACAAATACATCTAACTCCTTGGTGGTAGTGTATAAGTTAGGTGTAATCCTGCATCCATGCACATTGGCATAATCAATGGCCACTGTAAATATTTTATGCTCTTTCATAAAACGCTCCGCTAAAATAGCTGGTTTCATGTTTTTAATGCCCACATTGCTTATGGCACATGATCGATCTGGCGTAGTTGGGGTATTTAAAATAATATTAGGGACGTCTTTTATTTTGCTTGTCCAATATTGTTGTAGGTACCTTAATCTGGCTTCCTTCTTTGCTGGCCCAATCATTTGAAAATAGGCAATAGAATCTGGTATGGTTAAGTCCGTATGTACAGGATGGGTTCCGGTATGGTTGATACGTTTAATTTTATTAGGATCTTTTTCATTGTCTCCAAACAGCGGCCAGATGTTTTTAATATGTTCTTTTTTTACAAAAAGTATCCCTGCACCCAATGGTACACTCAACCATTTATGTAAGGAAGCTGCATAATAATCGCAACCTAAATCAGCAATACTATACTGGATATGTGCAAATGCATGTGCGCCATCTACCATCACTTGTACGCCATATTGGTGGGCCATTTCACTGATTTTCTTAATTGGTAAAATTTGACCAGTGATATTGATCATATGACTCACCAATATCACTTTAGTTTTTGGTGTGATGGCGTTTTTATAAAGCGCAACAATCTCGGCATCGTCTTTTGGATGATTAGGTACAGAGATCATTTTATTGACCACTCCATGTCTTTCACTCACTAATTTAAACATGTCTAACATGGCGCCATAGTCTTGTTCTGCCATGATCGCTTCGTCACCAGCTTGCCAGTGAATACCTCCAATGATGGTATCTAAAGACTCGGTTGTGTTTCGAGTAATGATTAGTTCTTCGGGACTGCATCCTGCAATCTCGGCCAATGCAATCACAGATTTTTGTTTATTCTCCCATTGCACCGTTCGCATATAATAAGAACCTTGGTAATTGATTTCTTTGATATGCTCAATATACTTGTTCAGGATGGGTTGAGGTAGAAAATTATAGTAGCCATTTTCTAAATTAATATAGTCTGGCTTTAAGATATACTGTTGACGTATTTGCTCCCAAAAAGCATTGTCCTCTGCAAGCGCTAGGGGAGATTTTTCTACTTGGCTTGCAAAAGCTTTTGACATACCTCCCAATCCTAAAGGCATAGCGATACCTGTTAATACAAGGTCTTTGATGAATTGTCTCTTTTGCATATGGCTCAATTAAAATAGTAAATTCCGACTTATTTCACGGTTATCAAAATAAAATATGATTAAAGGTATAAAATTGGATAAAAGGTGAAAAATAATGGACCCTTTTACTTAAATTGATCTTTCAAATCATCAAAAGACCGACTATGAAAAACTTAGTTATGAAAGCGTTCATCCTTGCCGCTATGATGCCATTTTCAGTTATGGCGCAATTAGATCCTGCAACGATTCAAAAAATCCGATCAGAAGGATTGGAAAATTCACAAGTAATGGATATCGCTTTTAACTTAACAGATAAAAGTGGCAATAGATTAGCAAATTCAGAGGGGTATGCAAGAGCAGCAAATTATGCGAAAGATGTCTTGACTAAAAACGGCGCAGTGAATGCAACCATTGAACCTTGGGGTGAGTTTGGAAAAGGTTGGGATTTAGAGAAAATGTATTTTGCAATGACTGCACCTTATTATAAACCATTATTAGCTTGGCCTAAATCTTGGACTGCAGGCACCAATGGTTTAAAAAATGCGACTATTATTGTGGTAGATGCAAAAGACTCCATTGCATTACAAGCCTATAAAGGACAATTAAAAGGCAAGATCATAATTTTAGATCAAGATAATAAATACAAACAAAGTTTTAAAGCAGACGCTGAAAGGTATACTGACGAAGCCTTAGCTGCAATGGAAGCTGCAGCACCAGCAATAGCTAGGACACCAGATACTGCGCAACAAAGACGTATGCGCGAGATGCAAGCTCAAAGAGCAGGTCCACAAAGAGTCCTTAATTTATTAAAGGCAATGGCTGTAGAAGAAGGTGCAGTGGCCATGTTAACAACAAACACAAGAAATCATGATGGTACTATTTTTGCACAAGGGGGAGGTTCATACAAAGGAACAGATCCTGAAAACTTTTTAGATTTGGCAATGTCTGTAGAAGATTATAATACTTTTTTAAGATTGGCTAAATCTGGCACTACTGTAAAAGCGGATCTTGAAGTAAAAACTAAATTTCATACCAAGGATTTACAAGGATACAATGTACTTGCAGAAATTCCTGGAACAGATCCATTACTAAAAGACGAAGTAGTGATGATTGGAGCCCATTTAGATTCATGGCAGTCTGGAACAGGTGCAACCGACAATGCATCTGGATCGGCAGTGATGATTGAGGCAATGCGTATCATCAAAGCAGCAGGTATCAGTCCTAAAAGAACCATCCGCATAGGATTATGGAGTGCAGAGGAGGAAGGCTTATTGGGTTCTAGGGGTTATGTGAAAAAAACATTTATGGATGCCAACAATCAACCGAATGCAGCACATCAAAAATTCTCTACCTATTTTAATATCGATAATGGTACTGGAAAAGTTCGCGGGATCTATGCACAAGGCAATACTGCCGCTGCAGCAATTTTTAAAACATGGTTAGCGCCTTTCAATGATTTGGGTGCCAAGACGGTGACTTTAAGTAATACAGGAAGTACAGATCATATTGCATTTGATGGAGTTGGTTTACCTGGCTTTCAGTTTATTCAAGATCCTATTGAATACAGCACTAGAACACACCATAGCAATATGGATGTGTATGATCATTTAATGCAGGATGATTTAAAACAAATTGCTACAATTGTTGCAACTTTTGCTTTAAATGCGGCACAACAAACAAATTTGATGCCTAGGAAGTAATATTTTGATTGAATGAAACCATTATTTTTTTTAGTATGCTACTTTTTTGGGATTGGAGTGTTTACGCATGTAGATGCACAAAAACTTGAAATAGATTTAAGGTCAGACACTTCTAACAAAAAGTATTTTGTAGGATTGGCAGTAAGGAATGATACCTATACAGGGCATGCTTTTGTGATATTATATCATCAAGATCAATATAATACTGAAAAAAAAGATTTCAAAGTATATGGGTATTATCCTAAAACAATTGCGACCATTCCAATTCCAATTGGGGTGGTTAAAAATGATTCTAATTGTTTAAAACATATTCCTCCAAATGGAGAAATATATTTTATTGTAGATGAAGGTGCTTATTATGAAGCAAAAACGGTAGTGGATAGATGGACGGCAGATCCACCAGCTTTTACTTTACTATTGAATTGTATCGATATGTTGGATGAAGTGGCCATGTCAATAGGGGTGAACTTACCATCCAGGTATAATACGATTAAATCATTGGTGCCGGAACATTACATGAAGTATTTGTATAAGAAGCTTGGTTCTCCAAAAGGAATCGTGTACAATAAAAAGTATCGATTAAGATTAATAGCTAGTCCAGATTCAACAGTATTGATGGCAAGTAAACCAACAAAAATAATTGGCCAATACATGCCGGAATCCCCAAATTCAAAATGGATCCTGCAGACTTTAAAATAATTTTTGACAAATGTCCTTACTTTTTGAATCAGAAAACCTATTGCCAAAAGATGGGATAGCCATCTATCATGGGGTTGTATTTAATGAGAAGGAGGCGAAACAAATTTTTAAGGAATTGTGTGACAGCATTCCATGGAAGCAGGATGAAGTGGTGATGTTTGGAAAAAAAATCATGACCAAGCGAAAAGTAGCTTGGTATGCAGATGCAGGCATTACCTATACATATGCAGGAGTCAAAAAATCAGGATTACAGTGGACCGAAGCTTTACTTAGGATCAAACAAAAAGTGGAAGTGATTAATGGAGCTAGGTATAATGCATGTTTACTTAATTTATACCATGAAGGCGAAGAGGGGATGGGATGGCATAGAGACAATGAAAAAGAAATCGTTGCGGAATCCTCCATTGCTTCGGTGAGCTTAGGAGCAGCAAGAAAATTTGCCTTTAAACACGCTACCACCAATGAACGGTTAGAAATTATATTAGCCAACGGCTCATTGCTAGATATGAAAGGGGCCATCCAACAATATTGGTACCATTCCTTACCTAAAACTAAAAAGGAAAAACAAATGAGGATCAATTTGACTTTTAGACTGATGCAATAAAATTTCCCAGTCCGACAGTCTAGTTATTTTTTGTTTAACATTTAAGTTAATTAAGACATATTTTATTAAATATATTTATATTTATTATTAATTATATTAATATCTCTAAGAGTTTTTATGATTAGTGAGCTATATGAATTATTTTTTTTAAAATTATTGAACATTGTTAAAAGATTTAACATTTTAATATTATATTGTGTTCATTATTAATTTAAAATATTTGTATGCAAAAAATTATTTTACTTTTCTTGTGCTCTTTTTTAGCTTTTGGTCAGCTATCTGCACAAAATCGTACAATCAATGGAAAGGTTGTGGATGAGAAAGGTTCGCCTGTAGCAAGTGCAAGTTTGCTTGTAAAAGGTACCTCAAATGGAACAGTTACTAATGAGACAGGAAGTTTCAGTTTACAAGTTAATGCAAGTGCGAAAACACTTGTTGTATCTTCATTAAACTTTGCTTCTACAGAAATTAGTTTAACTAAAAATGAATCTTATACTATCGTTTTAACATCTAAAGTATCTGCAGCAGAAGAGGTAGTTATAGTTGGTTATCGTACTTTAAGAAAAAAAGATGTAGTAGGTTCCATATCAATGATTGATGGTGCCGAAATTGCTCAGAAACCAATCGTTAACTTTACACAGTTATTACAAGGTAAAGCTGCAGGTGTGAATGTAATTGGTGAGGGTGGAAGGCCTGGCGCTGGTGCATTTATTAGAATACGTGGCGTGGGATCAATTAATGCAAGCTCTGAACCATTAATTATTGTGGATGGTGTTCAAGTATCTTCTACTGCATTTGCTATGATCAATCCAAATGATATTGGTGATATTTCTATATTAAAAGATGCGTCATCTTCTGCCATTTATGGATCTAGAGCTGCAAATGGTGTTATTGTAGTCACTACAAAACTAGGAAAATCTTCCAAACCAGAAATTCGTTATTCATTCCAAACAGGAATCAGTGATGCCATTGCACCTAAGAATGTTACATTTATGAGTGCTGAACAGAAACTTCAATGGGAATTCGAAAAAGGTTATACAAATCCATACATGACAAGTTTAATTTCTGCTGGAATTACCGATAAAAGTTTACCTACTGGATCTACTTTAGCCAATATTACAAAAGATCAAAGGGAATTTTTGTGGAGAAGATTAGCTGCTGATGCCCCATCAAATTGGGCAGATTTTTATTTACCTACTGCAAATATGAAACAACATGAGGTATCTATTTCAGGTGCTTCAGATAAGTTTAAGTACTTTATGTCTTTAAATAAAAGTGATAATGAGGGTGTTATGTATGGTTCCTATTTTAATAGGTTGGGTGGTAGATTGAATGTGGAATATACAGCCAGTGAGTGGTTAAAAACAGGTATGAATTTATCGGTTTCTCAATCTAGAGAAGATTTAAAAAGAGAATTATATAATTCTCAAAGTTCTGCAACTGCTTTATATTTAACAAATCCATATGAACCTGTGCGTAATGCAAATGGTACTTATAACTTAACAATGCAGGGATTCTCTGCTTTAGAAGGAGCTGACAATAATCCAAATGTATTAGATCGTATTTCTTCTTATGCAACAGGTTATGCTGAACTTAAGTTGTATAAAGATTTAGTATTTAAATCTCAGTTAGGAGCCAATTACAATACGCTTAAAGGAGAAAGTTATCTAAAGGCAGGAAGTAATCTTGCAAACATATTGGGGTATAATCAAAAGAATGATTATGGTAATATTGATTTTACCTATGTGTTTACCAATACCTTGAATTATAAAAAATCTATTGGTAAGAGTAATGCAAATTTATTTTTAGGTCAAGAGTTCAATAAGAACAAATTTTACTCTTATACTTTGACTGCAAGAAATTTTGCTTCTCCAAGTTTGACTACTTTGGAAAATGCAGGTACGCCAACAGGTGCTTCTACTTCAAGGTCAGATTGGTCCTTGATTTCTTATTTTGCTAACGCATCTTATGATTTTGATAAGACTTATTTCTTTAACGCATCTGTAAGAAGAGATGGTTCTTCTCGTTTTGGGTTGAATAATAAATTTGCTGATTTCTGGTCATTAGGATTGGCTTGGGATGTAAAAAAGGAGAAGTTTTTGTCAAACATTGAAAGCATTTCAACATTTAAGTTGAAAGCATCATACGGAACAGCTGGTAACAGCAGCATTGGAAACTATAGCTCTCTGGGAACTTATGCATTAAGTGCCAAGTACAATGATGGTCCTGTTGCAACTCCAAACTCCTTACCAAATCCAGCACTTACTTGGGAAACCAACAAAACGCTGGATATTGGTGCAGAATTAGGCTTTTTTAATAACCGTATAACAGCTGGATTTGACTATTTTGATAGAACCACCGATGATTTGCTATACACAGTGAATGTATCTACGACTACAGGATTTAGTTCTTATTTTGGTAATATTGGTAATGTAAGGAATAAAGGTTATGAAATAACAATTGGAGCTGATGTAATTAGAGCTAAAGACTTTAATTGGAACCTCTCTTTTAATTATACAGATGTAGACAATGAAATAACTAAATTATTCTCTGATGATGTTCCAGCTGGTAGTAATGGTCGCTTGAAGGTGGGTTACCCAATTAATAACTACTTTATGGTACGTGCAGCTGGAATCAATCCTGCTAATGGTAAAAGACAGTATTTAACGAAGGATGGTAAAATAACTGAAACATATGCTTCTTCTGATGCAGTATTATTAAATGATAAATCACCTAACGTGAAATTTTACGGTTCTTTAAATTCAAGTTTTACATATAAAGGATTTGATTTAAATACTCAGTTTTATTATTCAGGGGGTAACTATATTTACAACTTCACTTATGCAAGAGGAGCGTATGGTCCTGCTTTCTTTAACACTCAGTTGTTTACGGAAGCATCGAATTATTGGAAAAAGCCAGGGGATAATGTTCCTTTCCCAAGTATTACAGATGCTACACAGGCTACATTCAATACTACAGATCAGTGGTTACAAAAAGGAGATTACATCATGTTAAGAGATTTAACAATGGGCTATACAGCTAATGTAACTACTAAAGGCTTTATTGGGAAACTGAAATTAAAATCTGTAAGATTATTTGTACAAGGAACTAACTTATGGTTGTCAACTGCGTATAAAGGTATGCCTGAAGTTGGTCAGTCAAATAGGGAATCTTCTAGCTACCCAGGTTCTACATCTACATTCCCTTATCCACAAACAAAATCATTTACAACTGGTATTGATATCAGGTTTTAAAAATTAAAAAGTCTAAATTATGAAAAAGATAACTTTAATATTATTTACAGGATTAGTGCTTACAGCTTGTAATAAAAAGGAACTTGATTTGTATCCATATAATCAGATTGAGACAACTCAAGCTTTCAACACAACCAATGATGTGGATCTAGCATTGGGCGGTGTATACAATGGATTCAGAACAGCAGGAAGCTATTATCAAGGTGAGTGGAATATTGCTTTTGAAGTAGTATCCGATAATCTAGTGTTGAACCAACAAGGACGTTTGTCACAACAAACTTACTATAACTGGCAATACACTGGGAACGGAACTACGGGCTTATTTGGAAATGCTTATGCCCTTATTCGTCGTGCGAATGCCATTATCGAAAACATAGATAAGGTAACTGCTACTGATGCCTATAAAAATAATGTGAAAGGACAAGCATTAGCTGCTCGCGCAATTTTACATTTTGATTTATCAAGAGTATATGGTGTTACTTTTGCAAATGCAACTAATAACGATAGCACTGCTCCATATGTAACTTCAACTGACGCAACATTACTTCCAGGTAAAATGAGCGTAAAAGATGTTTATACTAAAGTAGTGACTGATTTAACCACTGCAGAAAGTTTAATTGGTACTTCCAATGGTGTAGGTAGAATCAGTAAGGCTGCAGTGCAAGGTTTTTTGTCTAAAGTCTATTTATATATGGGTGATTGGGATAAATCGATTACTGCAGCTACAGCTGCTTTAGGTGCTACACCTGCAATTGGATCTCTTACTACATTCCCTTCCATATGGACAGATGCTTCAGAAGTTGGGGTTTTATTTAAAATAAAAAATACCTTAACGGACAATTCTAACACATTAGGGGTGAACTATTATCAAATAGTGGGTGGTGGAATTAAATCAGAATATAATGTAGATTTCGACTTCTTCCAACTTTTCAAATCTAATGATATTAGAAAAGCAGCCTATACAGTAACATCCGCTTATAATGGAACTACTTATAACCATGTAATTAAATATGCAGGTAAAACAGGCTTCCCTGCGGGTGTTTTAGATGCTAAAGTTTTAAGGTCTGCTGAAGTGCTTTTGAATAGAGCAGAAGCAAACTATAGAAGTGGGAAAACTACAGAGGCTTTGGCTGACTTAAATTTGCTAAAGTCCAACCGATATACTGGTCACACTAATGTGGCTTTAGCTGGTACACCCTTATTAGATGAAATTCTTTTAGAAAGAAGATTAGAATTGGCATTTGAAGGGGACAGGTTTTTTGATTTAAAGAGAAGAAATGCTGGTGTAACAAGATCTTTAAAAGGTGATAAGTCAGATGGAACAGGAACTGCTGCACTTTTTTTAACTCTAGCTGCAGGGGATTATAGATTAAATCTCCCTTTCCCTCAAGGTGAATTAAACTTTAATAAGAAGTTAACTCAAGTTGCTGGGTACAAATAGGCCGCTTTTTTTATTATACCTATATTTAAATCCCGATAGTTCATTCTATCGGGATTTAATTTTTTATTCAATAAGGGGTAACTAATTTGTCGTAATTATTCATATAGTTGGAAATAACTCAATAAAATAATTGGCTATAAAGAACCGTTTTGCTACACTTTCAGCTACAGGCATGAAAAAACCCATTGAAAATCAATGGGTTAATTGTTTTAATGCGGACCGGACGGGAAATTATCTAAGGTGTAAAATGCTATAAATCAGCAAGTTATATTGTTATTTGTGTGGAATGGTTACACACAATTTAAAGAAACGTTGGATTTATTCCACACCTAATAATTACATTAGTTATTGGGTTCGAATATTATCTATCAAAAAGGGGGATATAAAAAAATTATTTTAAGGGCCGATGAGGCTAAATTCTTAAATTCTATGTATTTTCATATCAAATTCATATTATGAAATACATTTATATTCTAATTTCTTTTTTGATAATTAGTTCTTGTAAAAAAGATACAAATCAACCTTCTGCAAAAAATTTTGTAATTGGCCAAAAATTCGCAAATGGTATCATTTGGTCTTTTGAATCCATTGATGATATTTCTCGACCAACGAATATGCCAAATTATAATTTATTAATTATAGGATTGAATGATTATACCGATTTAACATTTTATGAAGCAAGACAAAAGGTTATATCACTTAGAGATGAATTTGGTGAATGGAATTATCAGAATCTTAATTTTTTTCAATATTCTCCTTCTTTAGAAGATTCAATTATAAAAAATGGAGGAAAGGGAGTGGAAAAAAATGCAAGATATTGGGTAAATGGTATTTCAGATAGAAAGAACGGTTTATTTTATATTTTGAATAATACATATAATGTTCAGTCAACAAGTACTCCAAATTTGTCTGAAAAATATAGAGTTAGACCTACAAGATCTTTTACATTTTACAATACACCAATAAAATCCTATAAAATAGGGGACACTTATAAAAGAAATTCTAGAGTTTTTTCTGTTGATTCGGTAAATCGTAAAATAAAAGTATATCAATCTACTTCTGAATATACAACTTGGACTGAAGCACAAGATTTAGTAAAAATAAGAATTTATGATGGGGAGTATGGGTATAGATTACCTACAATTGATGAAGTTAAATTAATTCAGTCAAATAATATTACGCTAAATATATCATGTTGGACTTCTGATCTAGATCCTAATGACTCTAATAAAGCATTCTCGTATAATTCAAACGGTTCATTCAACGGAGTTCCTACTAAATTATTATCCTGGAATAAAATTTCAGAAAATGGTTCTTTCGCTCAACAAATTTTTGGCGTGAAAGAGGTAAGTTATTAAGTTTCCAATCTTTTTTTAGAAAATTCATTTTGATATCTACAAATCATACATAACATAGACCCATTTAGTGTGAAGTAGAATCGATTGTTTTCTCCTAGAATGTTAATCGTGTATTAAAAGTGTGTAACCACAGTGTAACGGACACGAAAAAGCCCCTAACTCATTGAAAGTTAAGGGCTTTTGCGGACCGGACGGGACTCGAACCCGCGACCTCCGCCGTGACAGGGCGGCATTCTAACCAACTGAACTACCGATCCAAGAACTCCGTATCTAGTTTCCTATTTCCGGGTTGCAAAGATAAGGGTAAAGAAGTTTTTTAAACAAATCTTTTATTAAAAAAGGTTGTATTATTTTTACACCCCAAACCAAGCTTATGCCAGTATATCCAAATAGACAGTTTTTAGAATTTGAGCAGCCAATTAAGGACTTATATGAGCAAATAGATGCAACTATTAAATTGGCCGAAAAGAATCCTAAAATTGATTTATCTGCAACCATTGCACAGTTAGAGCAATCGATCGTTGAAAAGCGAAAAGCAATCACAGAAAGCTTATCCCCATGGCAACGTGTGCAATTAAGCCGTCATCCTGATAGACCTTATACTTTAAAATATATTCATTTAATGTGCGACAAATTCATCGAATTACATGGTGACCGAAATGTAAAAGATGACAAAGCAATGGTGGGTGGATTTACAGAGTTCAATGGCCAAACGGTGATGATGATTGGTCAACAAAAAGGAAGCAATACCAAGGCTAGACAGATGCGTAATTTTGGGATGGCGAACCCAGAAGGCTACAGAAAAGCCCTTAGATTGATGAAATTAGCTGAAAAATTCAATAAACCTGTCGTTTGCTTGATTGATACTCCGGGGGCATTTCCGGGGCTAGAAGCGGAGGAAAGGGGCCAAGGAGAGGCCATTGCCCGCAATATCTATGAAATGATCCGTTTACAAGTACCTATTGTGATTGTGATCATTGGTGAAGGGGCGAGTGGGGGTGCATTAGGCATTGGGGTGGGAGACAAAACTTTGATGATGGAAAACACATGGTATACGGTGATTTCTCCAGAAAGTTGCAGCTCTATCCTTTGGAGAAGCTGGGATAAAAAAGAATTAGCCGCAGAGCAATTAAAATTGACTGCAAATGATATGAAAGGCTTTGGCTTGGTGGATGAGATTGTGCAGGAGCCATTGGGTGGTGCACATTGGGATTATGTAGCGGCTGCCGAGATGCTTAAAAAACAAATTATTAAGGCCCTAGACGAGGTTAAAGATATTGCGCCGGCTACTAGAGTTGAAAATAGAATCGAAAAGTATAGCAAGATGGGGTTCTGGGAAGAGGCTTAATTTAGTTTTTGTTTAATCGCTTGCAATTTCATCAATGCCTCCACTGGTGTAAGATTATTGATGTCTATACTATCTAGTTCTTTACGGATGGATTCAAAAGTTTCTGTATGTGCATCAAATATGGATAGTTGAAATTTTTCTGTTGATGCTTGCACTGTAGGACTCGCATGTTGTTGGTCCTTATTTTTTAATTCCATCTCTTGTAAAATCGTATTGGCTCTATCCACTAATTCATTGGGCATGCCAGCCATCTTTGCTACATGGATACCAAAACTATGGGTACTTCCGCCTTTGGCTAATTTGCGCAAGAAGATAATTTTATTCCCCACTTCTTTATGCGTTACATGGTAATTATGTACACGGGATAATTGACCTTCTAAATCATTTAATTCATGATAGTGTGTTGCAAATAATGTTTTTGGACGATGCGCAGATTTTTGCAAGTATTCCACAATGC
Organism: Sediminibacterium sp.; assembly: GCA_044360985.1. Lineage (GTDB taxonomy): Bacteria > Bacteroidota > Bacteroidia > Chitinophagales > Chitinophagaceae > Sediminibacterium. Next base: position 12,096 of record JBIKJM010000010.1, read on the forward strand.
TCCATGCAATGGAAATCCCATCGTAGGTAGAGGTACCTCTTCCAATTTCATCTAACAAAATCAAACTTCTAGCACTTAAATTATTTAAGATGCTCGCAGTCTCAATCATCTCTACCATAAAAGTGGACTCGCCAGCATTTAAATTATCACTTGCTCCAACACGTGTAAAAATTTTATCCGTTAATGGTATAGAAGCAGAAGTAGCTGGCACAAAGGAGCCCATATGTGCCATTAAAGTAATTAAAGCAGTTTGTCTTAACACCGCACTCTTTCCGCTCATATTGGGTCCTGTAAGAATAATAATTTGTTCTTCGGAAGGATTTAATAAAGTATGGTTGGCAATATAAGGGGTGTCAATTGGAAGGGTTTGTTCTATCACTGGATGTCTACCATCTGTGATGGATAAAATGCCGTCGTCCGTCATGGTGGGTTGACAATATTTATATTGCTTAGCGATGGTTGAGAAACACAATAAACAATCTATCACCCCTACAAATTGTCCATTGGTTTGAATGGCATTGAGGTCGGATAAAATGAGGTCTAATAAATCTTGGTACAACTGCTGTTCCAGAGCAAAAATCTTATCCTCTGCGCCTAAAATTTTTTCTTCGTATTCTTTTAGTTCTGGTGTAATATACCTTTCGGCAGTCGTTAAAGTTTGTTTTCGAATCCAATCAACGGGCACTTTATTTTTATGCACATGCGTCACTTCTAAATAATAACCATACACATTGTTGTAGCCAATTTTTAAAGAACTAATACCAGTTCGTTCAGCTTCTTTGTTTTGTAATTGAGTCAGGTATTCCTTGCCGCCACTGGATATATTTCTTAGTTCATCTAATTCGGTGGATACGCCATTTTTTATAAAGCCACCTTTCATGATGGTGGCAGGTGGCTGCTCCATGATATGGTATTGAATGGCATCCATCGTCTTTTGACAAACCACTAAGTTCGTTGCAAGTTGCTTTAAATAGGGGTTCGTGCTTGGCGTTAATGTTGATTTGATGGCAGCCACCGCGGTCAATGATTTTTCTAGTTGTACTAATTCTCTTGGTTGAATTTTTCTGCTTGCTAATTTACTCGTTAACCTTTCTAAGTCGCCACAAGATTCAATGGTTTCATGGAGGGTATTCGCTATTTCTTTAGCATCTAAAAAATAGGCGACTGCACTCAGTCTTTGATTGATTTGTTCCAATGATTGCAAAGGAAAAATCAACCAGCGTTTTAATAACCTTGCACCCATTGGACTTTTGGTGGCATCAATAATATCGATCAAGCCTTTTTGACCTGCGCCGTTGTCAATCAGTTCTAAATTACGAATGGTGAATTTATCCATCCATAAAATTTCACTGCGGTCTATGCGGCCAATGGTATGGATATGTTGCAAATGAGGGTGTTCTGTTTCTTTCAAATAATGTAGGATCGCACCTGCAGCAATAATGCCAAATTTTTGGGATTCAATACCAAAACCTTTTAGACTTTGTGTTTGAAATTGTTTTAACAAAAGCTCAGTACCAAATGCTTCATCAAAAATCCAGCTGTCTAAACCATAGGTATAAAATCCTGCACCAAAAAATTCTTTAAATGCATTTTGATAATTTTTGGGATAGAGGATTTCTGCAGGTTGTAAACTTTGCAATAATTTATCTAAGTATTCCAAATTGCCTTCAGCAATTAAGAACTCGCCAGTGGTGATATCTAAGAAGGCAATACCACCTTGCTCATCTTCTACAAATAATGCGGCTAAAAAATTATTTTGTTTGTGTTCTAATAATTTATCATTGGTGGCAATACCTGGCGTCAACATATCTGTCACACCTCTTTTCACAATGCCCTTCACTGTTTTTGGATCTTCTAATTGGTCGCAGATGGCAACGCGATGTCCCGCTTTTACCAATTTATGTAAATAGGTATCCAAGGAATGATAGGGGAATCCAGCTAGCTCACTTGACGAGGCAGCGCCATTATTTCTTTTGGTTAAAGTGATTCCCAAGACCTTAGATGCAATCACCGCATCTTCTCCAAAAGTTTCATAAAAATCACCCACTCTAAAGAGTAAAATAGCATCTGGGTATTTTTGTTTAATAGCCCGATGCTGTTGCATTAGAGGAGTTTCTGAACTTGATTTTGCCATGGGTGACAAACCTACATAATTTTTTAATATTTGAAAAGCTTACTTTTGCACTATGCGTAAATTAAGCATGGATGAATTGGGGAGAAAGTCGGTGGAAGACTTTAAACTAGCGGACAAAAAGCCATTGGTGGTGGTGATGGACAATATTCGTAGCA
>JBIKJM010000134.1:0-4686 GCA_044360985.1 Sediminibacterium sp.
AGATACCCATCAAAAAATAATTGGTATCCCGGTTTTAAAAAACGAAGGCAGTATTGAATCTGAAATAAATGTGTTGTTAATCGATAAAAATAGCCCCTATACTTTATTGCATCAATTTCATCAAGGGGGTTATGCAAAAACCAATCCAACTATGATTGCGTTTATGAACAAGTTTTGGGACACAGAAAAAATACCAACTGATATTGTGTATACTAGTAAATTATTATTTGGTGTGACACAATTGCTTCAAGAAAATTATTTTGAAAAAGATGCATCCATTTTAGTCATACACAGTGGAGGTTTACAGGGAAATCGATCTTTGCCAGAAGGTACTTTAAAATTCTAAAGCATTATTGAAACCAATATACTTTTTTTAAAAAATCAATTCAATTAAACAAATTATAATTAATATAATTGAATAAAGAAAAATCTATCCTTTAAACTAATTCACAATTAAAGATAGATTCGAAATGGAACTTTATTTTTTGCTTGACTTCTTCGTAATCTACTTTCTTCCCTAATTCTTTTTCTAAAGAAGTCACAGTCTTTCCCTCTATACCGCAGGGCACAATAAATTCAAAATGGGATAAATCGGTATTCACATTTAAAGCGAATCCATGCATGGTAATCCATCGACTACACTTAATCCCCATGGCACAAATTTTTCTTGCTACAAAAGGATCCTGTGGATCTAGCCACACACCAGTTTCGCCAGCGCTTCTTTCACCTTTCAATCCATATTCTGCCAGTACTTGAATAATTACTTCCTCCAAACTTCTCAAATACCAACCCAAGTCTGGCTTAAACTTATCTAAATCAATAATTGGATACCCCACCACTTGTTGCAAACCATGATACGTGATATCTCCCCCTCTATTGATATGATAATACTCAATGCCCAATACTTTTAATTGTTCATCGGACACCAATACATTGGACCTGTTGCCATTTTTACCCAAAGTAAAAACAGGTGGATGTTCTACCAACATAAAACGATGTTGGGTCGCCGCCTCATTGGCTTCCTTACCTGCTGTCCTCGCTTCTGTCTTAAGTGCCACAGCTGCTTTTAATAGCTGTTCTTGGTAGTCCCAAGTGGATTGGTAGGATTGAATGCCTAAATCTTCAAAAATTACTTGTTGGCGCATAGAACAAAGTTACAAACTATGCTGCAATAACTTACTTTTGCATCATGTCAACTGAAGAGCTACAAATAGAGAATGAAGATGTATATGAGAAACTGACCTTTGTCGTGGATAAGGGACAAGAACCTATGCGTATCGACAAATGGGTTCAAATGAGAATCGTTGGATTAACTAGAAGCAAATTACAAAACGGAATTGAAGGCGGTTTTTTGACAGTGAATGGGAAAGTGATCAAAAGCAACTACCGGACCCGTCCAGGAGACGAAGTGGTGTATATGAGTTATGTCAACCCGGATTATACCGAATTGAAGCCAGAGCAGATGGCCTTGGATATTGTATATGAAGATGATGCATTGATGGTGATTAATAAACCATCCAATATGGTCGTGCATCCTGGTATTGGAAATTACTCAGGCACCTTACTCAATGGTGTGGCATTTCATTTATTGCAACAGAACCCAGATTTAAACGAAGAAGTGCTTCCAAGATTTGGCTTGGTGCATCGTATCGATAAGAACACCACTGGCTTAATTGTACTTGCAAAAACACCGGAAGCTGCTAGTCATTTAGCTAAACAATTTTTCAATCATACAGTTGAAAGAAAATATGTTGCCTTGGTTTGGGGCAATATGGAAGATGACGAAGCCACTGTGAATGCCCACATCGCAAGGCATAAAACTTTTCGTAAAATTTATGATGCTTACCCTGAAGGTGAAGTTGGGAAGCATGCCATCACGCACTATAAAGTGATAGAGCGTTATAACTATACCACCCTTGTTTCTTGTGTATTGGAAACTGGCAGAACACATCAGATTCGTGTGCACATGAAACATATTGGACATACTTTATTCAATGACCAAGAATACGGAGGAGATAGAATTTTAAAAGGCACGATCTACACTAAGTACAAACAGTTTGTAGACAATTGTTTTGATGCTTGTCCTAGATGCGCTTTGCATGCAGCAACACTTGGCTTTATTCATCCAAGCACTGAGGAGATGATGCGCTTTGATAGTCCATTGCCTTCGGATATGGAAGCAGCCATTACCAAATGGAAGAACTATAAGGCAGCAGCGAATACATAATAATTATTCTAAATCTTATTTTAATTAGACAGGAATTATTTCAAAAAAGTTTATTCCTAAAAATATACCGCATAAAAAAAGCCGCTTCGATTTCGAAGCGGCTTTTTACTTTAAAATAAATTCAAATTATTTTTTATTTTGACTTGCAGCCATTGGAGACAATCCAATTGATTGACCTCTTGTAAATCCTTTTGACTTGAATAAAGCAAACTTACTTGGCGCAGCTACATTTGGCCATTTGTTATTGCTTTCATCGATATCAGCAGTTTCACGCATTGGATCTAATTGAATCGATACCGCTTTCTTGCTTGTCAAGAACACTTTAGTTACTTTATTCTCGTTCTTTCTCCAGATTTGTGCTGGTAAACGCTGTGTTTCTTTAGTGCCATCTTCGAAAGTAAATTCAAGGATAATTGGCATCACTAGTCCACCTTTATTGATGAAACTTACTTCATATAAATTAGCACTAGCATATTTTGCTTTCTCAGCATCTGTTAAACCTTCTGCAGCTGGCATTGCCATTGCTGGTTGCTTAGTTACAGAATCATAAGGCTCTAAACCTCTGTCATATCTCCAATAGAAATCACGTAAAGTAGTATCTACATCTGTTAAGAATACAATGGACTTATCATTTCTATTTCTGATTTTTGAAATGTCTTCAAAGCTATTCACTTCTGGTCTTGACAAACCTCTTGGACCCATTGTTCTAGCTGCTGGAACTGCTACAGTAGCATCATACACCGCATGTTTTACAGTGTCAATCGCAATATCTACAGGATCAATGCTATAGAACCAGCCTCTCCAGAACCAATCTAAATCTTCCGCACTTGCATCTTCGATTGTTCTAAATAAATCGGCAGGTGTTGGGTGTTTGAATGCCCATCTTCTTGAATATTCTTTAAATGCATAATCAAATAAGTCACGACCCATAATTGTTTCACGTAAGATATTCAAACCAGTTGCTGGCTTCGCATAAGCGTTTGGACCAAACTGAATGATGTTTTCGCTATTCGTCATGATTGGCTCTAATTGATCTTTTGGCAATTTCATATAATCTGCAATTGCAAAAGCAGGACCACGACGGCTAGGGAATTTGTTGTCATATAATTCTTCTGTTAAATATTCAACATAAGTATTTAAACCTTCGTCCATCCAAGACCATTGACGCTCATCGCTATTAATAATCATTGGGAAGAAGTTATGACCTACTTCATGAATGATTACACCCAACATACCATTCTTAGTTGCTTCTGTGTATGAGCCATCTTTTTCGGTACGACCATAGTTGAAACAAATCATTGGATATTCCATACCATTAGACGCTTCAATACTTTGTGCTACTGGGTATGGATAAGGAATGGTAAACTTAGAATAAGTCTTTATAGTATGTGCAACAGCTTTAGAAGAGAAAGGACGGTATAAGCCATAAGCCTCTTTCCCATAAGCACTCATACACATTACTTTCTTGCCTTCTACATTTGCAGCCAAAGCATCCCAAATAAATTTACGGCTTGATCCAAAAGCAAAGTCACGAACATTTTCTGCATTGAACACCCAAGTTTTTTGAGTAGTTGCTTTTGTTTTTTCTGCTTTCTTTGCTTCTTCTAAAGTCACTACCTCAACTGGTTCAGCCGAAGTTTGTGCTTTATTCCATCTAGCCAATTGAGCTGGGCTCAATACCGCAGGATAGTTTTGACAAGTACCTGTCGCCATGACAACATGGTCACTAGGAACAGTGATTGCCACTTTATAATTACCAAAAGTTAAAGCAAACTCACCTCTTCCAGTAAACTGGTGGTGCTGCCAACCTTGGAAATCAGAATATACAGCAAGACGTGGATACCATTGTGCCATCGTGAATAAGTGGTTGCCGTCTTCTGGAAAGAACTCAAATCCACCTCTACCAGCAACAGTCAATCTATCTGTGATTTTATAATTCCAATCTACTTTAAAAGCAAATTTTTGACCTGGCTTCAATGCTGTTGGCAATTCAACACGCATCATAGTTTTGTTCACAGTGTATTTTAACTTAGCACCCAAAAGATCCGTGATTTTTAAAATATTCACACCTAATCCATTATCGCTTTTTGCTTCTTCTAAATTATCAATCATTGCAGGACTCATGCCTCTGCCCATTGAACTACCGTCTGGGTAACCTGCATTTTTAGTTGTGCTATGCTCATTCTCATCTAATTGTAACCAGATATACGTTAATACATCAGGTGAATTGTTGAAATAAGTAATAGTCTCGGAACCATGCAACATCAAATTCTTTTCATCTAAAGTTGCTTTGATGTCGTAATCAGCTCTTTGTTGCCAATACTTTGTTCCAGGAGCACCACTCGCCGTTCTGTATTCATTTGGCGTTGGTAAAATAGTACCCAATTGTTCAAACTTGTTTCCATGGTTAGAACCTGGGTTGTTGCGGATATCTTGCGCTATAACTGTCAATACAGTCA
>JBIKJM010000135.1:0-4658 GCA_044360985.1 Sediminibacterium sp.
TTCTGCAATTTCTGGCACATCACTTTGAACATATAAAGACACTTTCTCTGGGTCTAATCCACAAGCAATATTTTCTGCCACCACTCTTAACACACTTTCTTGTAAAGTTTTTGTGTCAGGATGTGTCGTTAAGCTATGCCAATTGGCTACAAAAAAATAGCAATTAAATTCATCTTGCATGCGGACATAATTGCGCATGGCACCAAAATAATTTCCCAAATGTAAGAACCCGGTAGGCCTGATTCCACTCAATACGATTTCCTTTTCCATAGCTGTGCGAAGATAATGAATCACAATCCCATTTTTTGCCATCTTTTTGGGATATTTGTCCTGAATCTAAAAAAAATCGCTTGAGCCTAGCTTCGCTTTTATCCAGTCCCATCGAGTACTTAAAGGGTGTAGGCCCTCAGAGGGCTGAATTGCTTAAAAAAGAGCTCAGTATCTATACTTTTGGCGATTTATTGCAGCATTTCCCACATAGGCATGTAGATAAGACCATTGTGACACCAATCAATCAATTGACTCCAGAGATGGATTTTATCCAGGTCAAAGGGGTCTTATTGGGCTTACATTCCATTGGAGAGAAGCGCTCAAAAAGGATGGTGGCCCAGTTAAGAGACGAATCGGGTCTTTTGGAATTGGCCTGGTTTCAGGGGATTCAGTATGTTCAAAAGAATTTAGTGGAGGGGCAGACCTACTTGGTTTTTGGTAGGTTGGGCTTTTTTAATGGCAAACCTCAGATTGTGCATCCAGAAATCGAAGCTTTTGAAGCGCATACGATGGCACAAAAATCATTGCTTGAGCCGGTCTATGGTTCAACTGAGAAATTAAAGGCAAGGGGATTGAATGGAAAACAAATTGGTAAACTAACTCAGGTATTGTTTCAACAAATTAGTGAAAGGGATTTGCCAGAAAATTTGCCTGCGCATTTATTAATAGATAGAATGGGAAGATGGGAGGCGTTTAGACAAATCCATTTTCCATCCAATCAGGCAAAATATAAACAGGCATTGTCTAGATTGATTTTTGAAGAATTATTCATAGCACAAATCCGATTGAATTTAATTAAGATAGATCGCCATAAAAATAGCAAAGGACAGGTATTTGAAAAAGTAGGAGACTACTTTAATACTTTTTACAACAATTATTTACCCTTTGAATTAACAGGTGCGCAAAAAAGGGTGATTAAAGAAATTAGACAAGACGTTGCAAAAGGGTTTCAGATGAATCGATTGTTGCAAGGCGATGTGGGGAGTGGAAAAACAATGATAGCATTGATGGCGATGCTCATTGCTGCAGACAATGGATTTCAGAGTTGTTTGATGGCGCCTACCGAAATTTTAGCGCAACAACATTATAGTAGTTTAACTGATCTCTTAAAGGCAATGCCTGTCGAAGTGGCCATCTTAACTGGAAGCACCAAAGCAGCGGAGCGCAGAAGAATATTAAAAGGATTGGCTGATGATACGATTCATTTTGTGGTAGGCACGCATGCGCTAATTGAGGATCCAGTACAATTTAAAAAATTAGGATTGGCAGTCATTGACGAGCAGCACAGATTCGGTGTGGAGCAAAGATCAAAGCTTTGGAAAAAAGCATCTATACCACCACATGTATTAGTGATGACAGCAACGCCTATTCCAAGAACCTTAGCCATGACGGCTTATGGCGATTTGGATTATAGCATTATGGATGAATTACCTCCAGGAAGACAGCCTATTAAAACAGTACATCGTTATGAAACATCGCGCGCGAGTGTGATGGATTTTGTAAAATCAGAAATACAAAAAGGAAGACAAGCTTATTATGTGTATCCTTTAATTGAGGAAAGTGAAAAGATGAGTTATGAGGATTTAATGCAGGGCTATGAACAAGTAAAAAGTTATTTCCCAGAACCTACTTATAAAATTAGCATGGTCCATGGAAAGATGCACAATGATTTAAAATCGGAGAACATGAACAGATTTAAATCAGGTGATACACAAATTTTAGTAGGCACCACGGTGATAGAAGTGGGCGTGAATGTACCCAACGCATCGGTGATGGTGATAGAGAGCGCAGAAAAATTTGGTTTATCACAATTGCATCAATTAAGGGGCAGGGTAGGTAGAGGTTCGGAGCAGAGTTATTGTATTTTATTGAGTAGCGTGAAGGCAAGTAGAGAGGCGAGAGAGAGATTAAAAATTATGTGTACTACCACAGATGGTTTTGTGATAGCAGAAAAAGATTTAGAAATTAGGGGGCCTGGAGATATAGACGGAACTAGACAAAGCGGTGCATTAAATTTTAAATTAGCAAGTTTGATCAATGATCGACCTACTATGGAAATAGCCAAAGAAGCAGCTGCAGCGATTTGTGAAAAAGATCCCAATTTGACCATGCCAGAACACTTGGCCATTCGAAGCTTTTTACAGACCCAAAAAACCAAAATTGGCTGGGGTAAGATTGCCTAAGCCCATCAATTTTAAGTATCTTGCTTAGTATAAGCCAGTATACGGCGGCATGACAATGACATTAATATCAATTCAAATTTTATTATGAAATACGATCCATTAGATCCAACCATTTTTACACAAAACAGAAAACGTTTTGTGAGTCAAATGCAAAAAAATAGTATCGCTGTTTTTGTAAGTAATGACGAGTTCCCTAGCAATGGAGACGCCTTACACGGCTTTGTACAAAATTCAGATTTATTCTGGTTATCAGGTATCGAGCAAGAGGGCACAATGGTGGTCTTGTTTCCAGACAATCCAGACCCAAAGTATAGAGAGGTATTGGTCTTGGTTCGTCCACAGGAATTAAAAGAAATTTGGGATGGCAAAAGATTAAGAGCGCATGAAGCGACTGCTATTTCTGGCATGAAAACCATTGTATGGGTAGATAGTATTGACGCTATGTTACAAACCTGGATACATTTAGCCGATGCGATTTATTTAGACTCCAACGAGAACGATCGTAAAAATAATTTTGTAAGAACAAATGAGTATCGTTTCATAGACGAGATGCAATCTCGCTATCCACTGCATCAATACTTACGCGCTGCTAAAATCATGAAAGCCTTGAGGGCAATCAAAACAAAGCAAGAAGTAGTAGTCATTCAAAAAGCTATTGATATTACTGAGTCTGCTTTTAGAAGATTATTGCAATTTATTCGCCCTGGTGTACACGAATATGAAATTGAAGCAGAAATTTACCATGAATTTTTAAGCAAAAAAGCAACGGGTGTTGCATACCACAGTATTATAGCGAGTGGTGACAATGCAAGAACATTGCATTATACAAGTAATAATAATGTGTGTAAAGACGGAGACCTGATCTTGATGGATTTTGGCGCGGCCTATGGTGGATACAATGCAGATTTAACAAGAACAGTTCCTGTAAACGGCAAGTTTACTAAAAGACAAAAGGAAGTCTACAATGCTTGTTTGCATTTACATGATTATGCAAAATCAATTTTAAAGCCAGGCATTAGTATCTTAAATTATACCGATAAAGTGGGCGAAGAAGCGACAAAGCAATTCCTTAAAATTGGGTTGATTTCTAAAGCGGATATTAAAAATGAAGATGCAGATAATAGAGCATACCGAAAATATTTATACCACGGCATCTCGCATCATTTAGGAATAGATGTACATGATTTAGGTACCAGAACAGCGCCAATTCAAGCCGGCATGGTGTTTACTGTAGAGCCTGGTATTTATATCAAGGAAGAGGGCATGGGCGTACGTATCGAAAATAATGTTTGGATCACTGCGAAAGGCAATCAAGATTTATTCAAAAATATTCCAATCAAGGCCGAAGAGATTGAAGCTTTAATGAAAAGAAAAAAATAATTCAATTAAAAAATGCGCCAACAAATCCCCAATATTATTACCCTTCTAAATTTATTTTTAGGATGCATGGCCATTGTAAGTTGCTTTCAATTTGGGACGGTAGCGTCTATCTCTGAAACAGGAGATATGTTAATTGAGATTCCTGAAAAATTATATTTAGCAAGCTTATTTATTGGACTTGCCGCAGTGGTAGATTTTTTGGACGGTTACGTTGCTAGATTAATGAATGTACCTTCTGAGATGGGGAAGCAATTAGATTCTTTAGCAGATGTGGTTAGTTTTGGTGTAGCACCTGCATGTATTGTGTATCAATTTTTAAGATTGGCATTGGCCAATGATGTGAATGCACTGGCTACAAGCAGTTGGTTATTTGCTCCAGCATTCATTATTCCAATGGCAGGCGCTTATAGATTGGCTAGGTTCAATTTGGATCAAACCCAATCCACTTATTTTAAAGGGGTACCCATTCCAATGATTGGGATTTTAACGGCAGTTTTTCCATTGATTTATTGGCAGCCTTCATATGGCATTATTTCCAAGTTGTTATTAAGCCCTTTATTTTGGTATGTATACATTTTGGTAGTAAGTTATTTGATGGTCATGACAAGACCTATGTTGGCGCTTAAAAGCTTATCCAGTAAGAAAAAACTATTCCTTCCATTAGGTATTGTTGCAATAGAAATAGTGGTTTCGGCTATATTTTTTAAATGGTACGCGATTCCATTTGGCTTTATTGGCTATTGCATAGTATCTTTGATGTATCCAAAAACAATCACTCAATAACAAAGTATGATCTATCAAGTACAAATTAAAGTAATGCCATTA
>JBIKJM010000136.1:0-4623 GCA_044360985.1 Sediminibacterium sp.
GCTAACACACGTTTGGCGCAATGGGGGCTAACATCGTTCATTGAAAGTTTGTGCTTCTATTGTAAATTCGTGCTGGCAGACAATTTAGTTTTCCAAAATCCCCCACTGCGCCAAGCGTGGGAACGTTAGCGGCGACCTGCAACCTAAACGATCAACATCAAAAAACTACTTGGTAGCTATGACCCCTTGGATTTTGGCATGTGTGATTTTGCTATTGCTATCTGTGACCCAGACATTGATAGCTATTAAAAAAAGGAAGATGGCTTTCATTTATAGCGCGCTTGCAATTTTCCTTCTTTTTCTTGGAGTTGCTGGTTGGACTGTTTTCAAATTTGTTACATCCTCTTACCGAAAGTTAAAAGCGTCTACGGAAATTAAACAGCGCAGTGGCCTGGAGATTTATACAGCGGTATTTAATTCCACTCCAGCAAACTGTCTGAAGATTACTAATTACAAGGACCATGTTATGCCGATTCTCGACTGTTGTATTTGGCTTGAGCTTAGTACTTGTCCACATGAAATGGAAAGGGTACTGACACAAAGCGTCTACGAAGCTGAGAAGCTGGATAACACTCAGTTGAGCCTCTACATGCCAGGCTTGTCATCGGAGATGCCAAGCTGGTGGAATCCACGGTTACTTGGTGATACAGTATTAGCCTTTACATACAAGGAACCAAATAAGGATAGAATTCAGAGATTTTTCGTGAGCCGCGATTCAACAAAAGCGTTTTACTACGATGCTGTTTATTAATCTTACCGGCCGCCGCTAACACCGGCTGTTGTGCAACCCGGGGGTCGTTTCTGAAACGCTGGCTTGCTTTTATGCCAGTGCCGCCGTAAATTGGTTCTATAATAAAGTTAACCAATTTACGGCGGCACTGATCCCCGCGGCGCAAGCCCGGGCTGCATCAAGCCCCAGACGTTATGCGTAATATCTACAAACGAAAATGAAAAAAACTTTAGAAGACATAATTCAATCCACTTATTTATTACCTGAACAAGTTTTGGAAGAAGTTTTAGGACATTTTCAACATTCGGAATATCCCAAAAACTATTTTTTACTCAAACCGGGTAAACCTTGTAAACACATTTGGTTTATGACGCAAGGTGCTGTAAGATACTTTTACACCAATGACCAAGGAAAAGAGACTAATACTTGGTTTAGCTTAGACACTCAAATTATAACAGATGCCCCGAGTTTAGTTAATCAAACACCGTCACAAGAAAGTATTCAGCTAATGGAAGATAGTGAATTGTATTCCATTGAATATGCTAATATACAAACCTTGCTTCAAAACCATCATTCATTTGCCCTCTGGTATATTAGATTAGTGGAGTTGTATTATATATCACAAATTGAAGACAGAATTGCCGATTTGCAGTTTCTTGACGCAAAGGAACGTTATCAAAAATTATTAAATCTATGTCCTGACATCACCAACCGGATAAGTCTTGGCAACATAGCCTCTTACCTAAACATAACCCAAGAAACGCTGAGTAGAATAAGGGCAGGAAAAATCTAAGTCTTTTTTGATTTACATCAAATCACTTTTTGTTCTATATCAAATACTTTCTATAGTGCGCTTTGCAATTTTGCAGTGTAAAAAACTCACCCGTAAAATTGTAGCAAAATGAATAGCACATTTTTTTTTGAAAACATCACGAGCGCCTTTGTTGAACAAATAGGCTGGTATGCAGGATTTGCTTTTCCTTTCTTTATCATCTTTTGGATTGTAGGTAAAAAGTATTTTAAAAAGATAAGAATTCAAGAAACTGAAAGAGCAAAACTTCATCATTTCAAACACGACCTTGGCTTTTCGGCAAGTACTTTTTTAATGTTTGCAATTATGGATGTTTTCATTCTTTATTTGGATAGTAAAGGTTACACAAAATTGTATTTTGACATCAACGAGTCTGGCTACTTGTGGTTAGGGCTTAGTTTTTTCATTGTACTCTTTATTGATGATATGTTTTTCTATTGGAGTCACAGAGCTATGCACTTGCCTCGTTTTTATAAATATTTCCATAGGGTACATCATGAAAGCACAGATCCATCGCCACTTACCGCTTTTGCTTTTCACCCTTCAGAGGCTGTGGTTGAATACTTTGTTGCCTTTGTATTGCCCTTTTTGCTTCCACTAAATTTCGGGGTAATTATTGCCTGGCAAATCTTCTCTATGTTAAACAATGTATTAGGACATTTAGGTTATGAAATTTATCCAAAGGGTTGGGTAAAATTGCCAATATTGAAATTCAAAACAGCATCTACACACCACAATATGCACCACCAATTGTTTAACGGTAATTATGCATTATATTTTACTTGGTGGGACAAATGGATGGGCACAGAATTCAATGACTACGAAACCCGTCACGAACAAATATTTGAAAGAAATAACATCAAGAAAACAAGCGAGGGTTTGTATTCGCTTACAGTTGCTGATATTAGGCATGAAGCAAACGAGGCTTTTACGATTCAGTTTGGCGATGTACCTACAATTTTCAGGGACTTTTGGGCAGGGCAACACCTGACTATCAAAGTCAATATCAAAGGCGAAACACTGTATCGTACATTTTCCATTTCTTCCATTCCGAATAAAGATAATTTTCTGACTTTGACTATCAAAAAAATCAAGGGAGGCAAGGTTACAAATTACTTAGCCGAAAATATCAAAGTAGGAGATACTTTAGAAGTCACTGCACCTTCAGGGCAATTTTACCTCAATACTGAACCATCTAATCGAAAGCATTATGCGATGATAGCAGGCGGAAGCGGTATCACGCCAATTTACAGTATGATAGGCACTATTTTGAAATTCGAACCCAAAAGTAAAATCACTTTACTCTATGCCAACAGAAATTCCAGTAGCATCATTTTCAAGGAAAAAATTGAACAATGGACAAAAGAATTTTCTACTCAATTAGAAGTTAAACACTTTTTTAGTGAAGAAGAAAATCCTCGAAATGCTATCGAAGGCTATATCACAAGGATTTCATTAGAAGAAATAGTGAATCAATACGACAAAAACAAATTGGATTTTTATCTCTGCGGACCAGAAATGATGACTAATAAACTAATAGAAGATTTGCAATATTTGGGAATAAGCAAAGAGAAAATTCATCGTGAGTTATTTTTAATCACAGCCCAAACTAAAGAAAGTATTTCGCAAAAAGCACTAGTTTCTGCAAAAGTATTTGGCAATACTTATCAATTTGAAACACAAGAGGGTAAAACAATTTTGCAAAGCGGATTAAACCAAAATGTTCCATTAACTTATTCATGCCAAAGCGGCCTTTGTGGAATGTGTAAAATGAAATGTACTGAGGGCAGTGTATTAATGAAGAGTAACCAAGTACTAACCGAAAAAGATATAAAAAAAGGGTATATACTGACTTGCCAATCGCTTCCTCAAACAAAATCAATTACAATTAACAATCCGTAATTGACATGAGAACATTTTTATTAATGACCATTTTTTTAATGGTTAGCGTAAGTACTCGTGCCCAAATTGTCCTTGAAGCCCTTGCAGGAAATCAACAAGCACATTACATAAACTATATCGATAAAGATTTGGATAGCACTGCAAAATGGAACATTTTTAATCTTAATCGTTTTACAGTTAATTACAAAGACAAAGTGCTCAACACTGTTTCTATTGAGGGGCAACTTACTTATCAATTTAAGCCATGGATAGGAGTGTCCGCTGGAGGAGGTTTTTACGGTGAGTTATTTGTTCCAACTATAGGCCTTAGTCTTTCTTACATGAACAAAATAGAAGACTTTTTTATTCAAATGTACCCAACAATTGGTTTTGCTGAAGGTCAAGTTGCCCCGAGTGTTTTAGGAATCATTGGATACTCACCAAAATTTAGCAAGAATTGGGGGCTTTCTTCACAAATAATATTTTCAGCAGATCCTGTTGAAGCATCTCAAATCATAAGGATAGGGGCTAACTACAAAGATAAAGTTCAATTTGGTATAGGTATAGACATGCTACAAAACTTTGAGACAAAGAATTTAAACTATAACTTAGGACCCTTTATCAGATTTAACTTCTGACGAAAGATACTACGCATAACACGGGTTTGGCAAAAGTGGCGGTTCAGTACTCCGCAGACTGTTTTGTGGTTAAAGTAAATTTGTACTACGCATCAAAATTATTCATAAAAATCGCCACCTTCGCCAAGCCCGAAACCGTGTGTGACTTGAATCAATTACTCATGAAACAAGTAATTGAATGCTATTTGACTGATGGAAGAAATTGGATCAGACCAATTGGCCTTCCGATGACGCCCTTCCGGGGGAGTTTTCAAACTGCCTTGTGCTGCAGACTATGAAGATGATCTGTGGTGAGCGACAAGGATCAAAAGGACAGAGGATATCTGTTTAAGTACGACCGAAGTGAGCTGAACGAAAGTGAACCGTTCGATGAAGCCTCGAAAGGGCAAGACGATGAGCAAAGCAGGTGGTTACGTTTGCATCTGCGATAAAAACGCAGCCGATACCGGATTACGGGTTGTGTCTCATCCGGGGTTAAGGCGGCAGGACGCTCGGTCAGGCGGTCAAATGGAACAAGTGAAGTCCGTGTGGTCTGGTCAAACTTGTGAAAGGGAAGCCAGCGC
>JBIKJM010000011.1:0-13870 GCA_044360985.1 Sediminibacterium sp.
GTGTTTGTATTTTCCATAGTTGTTTTTTTAGCAGCTACATTGGCTTGTAACTGAGCTAATTCTGCATCAATTTCTTCGTTCTCTATTTTTCTAAAAAGTAATTCAGGTGCGCGCAAGGAGTAACCTACTTTTAATAAATCAAATTTCCCTGCGTTCTCCCATTCTAACATTTTGTCTACCACTTTCATCATGTAACACATTTTCTTGGCAGTAAATGGAATGAAAGGTTGTGCAAGAATGGCTAGGTTAGCACACAATTGTAAACAGGCATGCATGGTGTTGTCGATGATCTTTTGTGCATCTGGATTTTGCTCCAATGTCTTAGCCACAATCCATGGCTCCTGCTTTTGCATGTATTGATTACCTTTTCTTGCAAGGTCAATTAATTCAAATTGTGCTTCTCTAAATTTATATTGCTCTAATAAATTGGTGATCTTTTCTTTGGATACTTTCACCGCATCCATCATGCCCTTAAAGCTATCTGTAGCATTGTCGCTTGCTGCTTCTGCTGCAATTAAATTGGTATGAAAAGGAGGCACTTTACCATTGCATAATTTATGCATCAGCACCCAAGTCCTATTCACAAAATTAGCAAAGATGCTTACTAATTCTCCATTGACAGATTCCTGAAAACCTTTCCACGTAAATTCACTATCCTTTGATTCAGGCGCAATAGATGTTAAATAAAAACGCAAGCTATCGGCAAGTCCATCTCCACCATTTTCTTTCTTAATCCACTTATTAATGTAATCATCCATCTCGATACTCCACCCTTTAGAAGTACTCATTTTATCGCCTTCTAAATTCATGAACTCATTGGCTGGCACATTTTCTGGTAAAATATGTCCATTCAATTTCAACATCACCGGGAAGATGATGCAATGGAATACAATATTGTCTTTACCAATAAAGTGTACCAATTTTGTGTCCTTATCATTCCAGTAAGGAGACCAATCTTTATTGTTGTTAAGTGCCCATTGCTTGGTCGCACTAATGTAACCAATGGGTGCGTCAAACCAAACGTACAATACTTTTCCTTCGCCACCTGGCACTGGCACTTTAATGCCCCAATCTAAATCACGTGTTACCGCTCTTGCTTGCAAACCGCCGTCAATCCAGCTTTTGCACTGACCCACTACTGCAGGACGCCAATCATGAGCGTGTTCTTTTAAGATCCAATCGCGTAAAAAATCTTCATGTCTATTTAATGGCAGGTACCAATGCGAAGTTTCTTTTTTAATAGGTGCTTGACCACTTAATGTACTTACTGGATTGATCAATTCTTCGGGACTCAAAGTCTTTCCACATTTTTCACATTGATCTCCATAAGCTTCTTTATGACCACAACTTGGACAAGTACCTTTGATATAACGATCTGCTAAAAATGTACTGGTGGCTTCGTCAAAATATTGTTCCGATGTTTTTGTTTCTAAGTCCCCTTTTGCTTCTAAGTTTTTAAAAAATTCAGATGCAGTTGCATGGTGCAACGGGTCGCTTGTTCTGTGGTAGATATCAAAAGCAATTCCCAGGTCCTTGAAATTCTGTTCAATAATGGGATGGTATTTGTCAATGATGGCTTGAGCGGTGGTACCTTCCTTGGTTGCTTGAATAGGAATAGCTGTGCCATGCTCATCACTTCCACATACAAACACAACGTCTCTTTGTTGCGCTTTTAAATAACGAACATAGATGTCGGCTGGTAAATAAGCACCCGCTAAATGGCCAATATGCTTTAAACCATTTGCATAAGGAAGCGCTGCTGTAATCAAATATCTTTTTGGCGTGTTCATTGCAGCAAAAGTACTTAATATTGTGGTATGATTCAACCTCCTCAACTGGCACCAGGCAGCACCATTGGCATTCTTTGTCCAGCTGGCGCCATTCCATTAGAAAAAGTGACTATTTGTGCGCAAGTCCTTGAGTCATGGGGCTATCAGGTGCATATTGGGAAGACGGTAGGTACTCAATTTGGTCATTTTGCTGCATCAGATTTGGATCGACAAAATGAATTGCAGTCCATGATGGACGATCCCGAAATTCATGCTATTTTATGTGCCCGTGGTGGTTATGGATTAAGTAGAATTGTTTCAGAATTAAACTTTACAAAAATCAAAGCCCATCCAAAATGGGTGATTGGATTTAGCGATATTACCATCTTACATGCTGCCTTGCAAAAGCAGGGTATTCAAAGCATTCATGGACCTATGTCGGCAGGATTTGGAAAAGGGGATGCTGGGCTTCCTTATATCATGGCTTTAAAACAAATGATGGAAGGAGCTGCATTGCCGGTGGAAGCAAAAGCCCATCCAGCCAATCTATTGGGCCATTCGGAAGGGATCTTAGTGGGGGGAAATTTATGCTTGATGACCCATTTAATTGGAGGCGAAAATCAATTGGACACGAAAGGCAAAATTTTATGCATCGAGGACGTTGGCGAGTATCACTACAACGTGGATCGCATGCTGATACAGTGCAAAAATGCAGGCCTATTGGATGGTTTAGCTGGTCTAGTAGTAGGCGGATTCACAGATATGAAAGACGATGCAAGCGCATTTGGGGAGACCGTTACAGAGATGATTCAACGTATAACCAAGGGGACTAATTATCCTATTTGCTTTGATTTCCCAATCAGCCATGAACTAAACAATATGCCGGTTCAGCTGGGGGCTACCTACCAGTTAGCAGTTACTGAAAATGCAGCTGTTTTAACAAAAATCTAAAGCCTAGGATACATTAATACATTAAATTTGTATTCTAAAATTGTATCTCATGTTAAAATCATTTTTATCTTTTGTCGCTTTTATTTTGGCAGGCCTTCAAGGCGTTGCTGCACAATCTTATGTGATGTCTGGTATCCAAAAGACAGATAAGGACCAGATGCAATATGAGGTTTTAGGAAAAGTAGATGGTCGTTATTGGATCTATAAAAATAACGAGGGCATTTCAACCATTGCACAATACAATGATCAAATGCAATTAGTGCAACAAAACGATTTAGTTTTCTTGCCAAAAAAATTAAATGCACTTGAGTTTATTACAAAATCAAATAGGGTGTTCGCCTTTTATCAATTTCAAGCAGCTACAACCGTGTATGCAATGGTGGCGGAATTAGATGAAAAAGGACAATTGGTTGGTACACCAGTGTTAGTAGATACGGCAGAAAAAATACGACCAGGATCAAACACTAAAGTATTTAATTTAATAGAAAGTCAGGATCGTTCAAAATTACTTTTCTTCAGTGTCAACACTACCAATGCAGCTTCTATCAAAGTTAAAACGATGGCATTGTCTACGCCATTTGCTATGCTGAACGAAGCTAAAATTAGCATCAATGCACAAAATAAAAAAAGTCAATTATCTGATTTTGCACTTGACAATAAAGGCAATTTATTTTGCCTAAGAAATGCGGAACAACCAAATGCAGCTCCAGTTGTAAGCTTATTGTATATGGCTGCAGATGGCTCTGAAGTGATTGAAACACCTATTTTAAATAATAGTTTGGTCTTAGATGATATTCGTTTGAAAATTAACAATGCCAACGGAACTGTAATCGTTAATTCATTTTATGCCACTGAAAAGAAGGGCAATATTGAAGGTATGTATACTTTTATTTGGGACATAGCTACAAAGCAAAATAGTATTAGCAATGCTAGTCGTTTCACAGATGCATTGAGAGATGCAGTAACTGATAAAAGAAATTTAAAAAATGCTTTTGATCATTTTTATTTTGATCAAGTACAACCGAATGCAGATGGTAGTTTTACAATTATTGCAGAAGCGGCTAACACAAGTTCAAATAGAAATGCTTTTTCAAGATGGGATTTTTTCTGGGGAGGTCCATTTTACAACCCTTTTATTTTTAATTATTGGAATCGACCATTTGGATTTTATCCTTGGGGAAGATTTGGCTGGGGCGGCTGGGGTATGATGGGTCCTTGGGGTTGGGGTGGATTTGGTGGCTGGGGTTGGGGTGGCATGGGTATGATGGGACCATGGGGATGGGGCGGCATGGGCGGCTGGGGTATCATGGGTCCTTGGGGTTGGAATAGTTGGATGATGAATCCATTTGCTAATTTTGGATACCCATCTGTTACTTATTCTGCAGGCAAAGTAGCCATCTTAAATTTTGATGCAAATGCAAATATTCAATCTGCAAAAACAATTGACAAACAACAATCCGACCTGAATGTAGATCAGTTCATTGGATATGGACAAATCAACAATGCTGATGGTACCAATTTCCTATATTATCAAAAATCAAAAGGCGTTAAACAATTGGTACACCAACAATTGAGTGCGTCTGGTACAATCGTCAAGGGCAATCCTATCATGATCAATGAAAAACAAGTGGAGTGGATGCCAAGGTCTTTAAAGCAAGTGGGCGAAAAAGAAGCCATCCTTCCTTATCAATCAAAAGGAAAATTAGGGTTTGCTAAAATCACGATTCAGTAAGCATGGTTTTTTTATTTAGAGATAGGTCCGATATCAATGTGCTTTTTTTAGTACTATTAAGTGTTGCAGTACATTTTCATTTTTATTTGGAACCGCCAATTGTGATTGCGAATCCAACGGATGGTTTACTAGCTTATCTTTTATTTCATTATGTAAAACCTTTGCCGCCTTTAGCGCTCATAGTCATTTTTCATTTGATTGTGATTGTGCAAGCACTGAGATTGAATATATTAGTAAGTCGATTTAAGATGTTTCAACATGTGAGTTATTTACCAGCATTTACTTTTGTTGTCTTAACCGCTTTGTTTCCTTTTTGGGATGCCATTAGTTCTGGTTTAATTGCAAATGCTTTTATCATTTGGATCTTAGTCAAGTTGAATCGATTGTACGATCAGACGCAGCCCAAAACACTAGAATTCAATATTGGATTGATTGTTGGATGTTCAATTTTATTATATGAGCCAATCGCGATACTGATACCGGTAGTTATATTTGCATTAGCCATCATCAGACCATTTAGATTGACAGAATGGCTAGTATTGATTATGGGTATTGTATTGCCATTTTACTTTATTTTCACCTATGTTTTTTTAACAGATTCTGCTGCAGCTTTCACCGCATTTTTACCGAAATTAGATTGGGAAAATCCTTTGGCTGCATTGGACGCAAAATCGATCATTGCTTTATCCTTTATGGGTCTACAATTGTTAATTGGACTCTACTTTTGGCAGGAGCAACAAAATCGGTTTATTATTCAGGTAAGAAAATACTGGGGCGTGATGTTACTGACCTTGGTGGTGACTTTTTTCCAGCCTATTATCTTTTCTTCGCAAGCTTTATATGCTTCTGCAATTGTGATCGCTCCATTGGCAAGTTTCATTAGTTTTTGTTACGCAGGCCCTAAACAATTGATGATTCCCAATGTCTTTTTTTGGATTTCGGCGGGTTTGATTGTGTATAACCACCTTTTTTAGGTGTAGAATTTACACTATTTAGCAAAGCATATTTAAGTACCTTTGTAGTTCAATTTTACTCAACTTTTTAAGCTTACTACTATGAAATTTGGCGTATTGGTTTTCCCTGGTTCAAACTGTGATAGAGACATGCAAGATGCATTAGAAAAGGACCTTGGTTTTGAAGTTCAAATGCTTTGGCATAAGGATAGTGATTTATCTCATTTTAATACAGAAGATTGTATTGTTCTGCCAGGTGGATTTTCCTACGGTGATTATTTACGTTGTGGTGCGATTGCAAAATTTAGTCCAATGATGCAATCGGTGATTGAATTTGCAAATAAAGGTGGTAAAGTGTTGGGCGTATGCAATGGCTTCCAAATTTTATGTGAATCAGGCTTATTGCCTGGCGCATTATTACAAAATGCCAATCAGCAGTTTATTTGTAAAAATGTATTTATAAAATCCGAGAATAGTGGTCCATTGCAAATTCCAATTGCACATGGTGAAGGAAGGTATTTTGCAGATGAGGCTACTTTAGCCAGTTTAGAAAAAAACAATCAAATCATTTTCCGCTACTGTGATAAAGACGGTAAGATTGGAGGGGATGCGAATCCAAATGGGGCTATTCAAGATATTGCTGGTATTTGTAATGCAGGCAGAAATGTCTTTGGCATGATGCCACATCCAGAAAGAGCAACTAATCCTGCATTGAATAATACGGATGGAGTTCAGGTATTTGAATTATTAGGTTTATTAAAAACTGCAGCGGCTTTATAATTAAGGGACGGTGCTAGTTTTTGATG
Source organism: Sediminibacterium sp. (assembly GCA_044360985.1). Taxonomy (GTDB): domain Bacteria; phylum Bacteroidota; class Bacteroidia; order Chitinophagales; family Chitinophagaceae; genus Sediminibacterium. The sequence goes on from JBIKJM010000011.1 coordinate 6,212, forward strand.
TATTCAATTTAAAAATCATTTAGATGAAAAAAATATTTCTTAGTGTATGTTTATTGGCTTTTGCTTTTCAAAGTCAAGCTCAAAAATTAGCGCCGGTAAAATGGGCTTATCAAGCAGTGAAGACTGGAGACAAAAAATACAATATTATTATTACAGCAAACGTAGATGCGCCTTGGCATATCTATTCTCAATTTGTAAAAAAAGGACCAGTTCCTACTACGCTGCAGTTTGCTAAAAATCCATTGGTTGTTTTAAATGGCAGCACAAAGGAAGTTGGTAAATTAGAAAAGAAATTTGATAATAATTTTGGAGCTGTTATTGGTTCTTTCGGGGGTAAAGTACAATTTATACAGGCGGTTACTTTAAAAGTAAATACCAAGACTAAGTTGACTGGAGCCATTGAATACATGGTTTGCAATGAGGAAAGATGTTTACCTCCAACCAAACAAAGTTTTGAAGTGGATATTCAATAACAAGCCAACCTTTTTCATGCGTAATTTACTTTTGACATTTATAGCGCTGTTCTTATCTGTAGCACAATTAAAAGCACAGGCAGATAGTATTGCAAAAGCAACAGTGAACATCACCGCTAAGAATGATTCTGTATATGCGATACAAGTCACTGTTCAAGTTCAAGCTGGCTGGAAAATCTATGATGCCAATGCAGAAGGGGTAGAAGCGCCTAATTTAAAATTTACTTTAGAAACAGCGGTAGCTCTCAATCCACCATACTATTCAGTAGTTGCTCAAGCACAAAAGGATGTATTGTTTGGAAATGCAAAAGTTTTCACAGGACAATTTGATATCACAGAAGATATTGTGATTCATGGATTTCAACCAGATAGTTTAAAAGGAGTAGTGGTGTTAAGTGCAGGAAAGGAATCCTCGTTTTATGTGATTGAATTACCTATTGCAATGCCTTTAGCCAATGGACAAAAAGGTACTCAGTTCAATATCTTACTTCCTGAGTCGGCGCGTAATGCACCTGAAAATGCTTGTGGAGAAACAACATCAAGTGCCAATGCGGATAGCGGTGCATGGGGTGTATTCTTTTTAGGATTCTTGGGCGGATTGATTGCACTAGTTACGCCATGTGTATTTCCTATGATACCTGTAACGGTGTCTTTTTTCACCAAAAGGTCTAAGACAAGAAAACAAGGTATACAAAATGGATTGATCTATGGATTGAGCATTTTCTTGATTTATGTATTGGCTAGTGTGCCATTTCATATTGCGGGTAATGTGCAACCAGAAATTTTTAATAGCATTTCTACCAATGCATGGTTGAATATTGCCTTCTTTGCCATCTTCATTTTCTTTTCAATCTCTTTCTTTGGCTATTTTGAAATTAGTTTGCCTTCGGGTATCGCCAATAAAGCAGACGCTAAAAGTGGCTTAGGAAGTTTAGGTGGTATTTTTTTCATGGCCATCACTTTAGCAATTGTTTCCTTCTCATGCACAGGACCTATTTTAGGTACTTTATTAGTGGGCTCATTACAAGGCGGCGCCTGGGCCTTAACGCAAGGTATGGCAGGGTTTGGATTGGCTTTAGCATTACCATTTACTTTATTTGCCATCTTCCCACAATGGCTTCAGAGCTTACCAAAATCTGGAGGCTGGTTGGATACAGTGAAAAAAGTATTGGCCTTTGTTGAATTGGCATTGGCATTTAAATTTTTATCGAATGCAGATTTAGTGCAACATTGGGGACTATTAAAAAGAGAAGTCTTTATTGGTATATGGATTTTAATTAGCCTTGGTTTGTCTGCCTATCTATTTGGTTTCTTATTGTTACCACATGATGTGAAAGGGCAAAAGATTGCTTTAGGCCGAAAATTGTTTGGTGGACTTGCTTTAGGTTTTGCATTGTATTTAGGAGCAGGATTGATGCCTCAAAATGCCAATAATTTAAAATTATTAAGTGGCTTCCCACCTCCAACGCATTATAGTCTATTTGCATCTGATAGTTCAAGTCATGGTTTAAAAGCCGATGTAGTCAATGACTATACCAAAGCATTGGCGATGGCGAAGGCGCAACAAAAACCAATCTTAATTGACTTTACTGGTTGGGCTTGTGTGAATTGTAGAAAAATGGAAGAGCAAGTATGGACAGATCCTGCGGTGCAAAAGTTCATTCAAGAAAATTATATTTTACTATCCTTATATGTAGATGATCGAGCAAATTTACCAGTAGCAGAACGTTTTGTATACACAACACAAGGTGGTCAACAAAAGCAAATCAATACTGTGGCAGATTTATGGGCGACATTTGAGACCGAGAATTTCAATCAGTCTTCACAACCTTTATATGTGGTATTGAGTCCAGATCAAGTATTGCAATCCAATCCAATTGGTTACACGCCAGATATACAACAATACCTTGAATGGTTAAAGTGCAGCGCTAAGAAAAAATAACTACATCGTCATCCCGCGCTCGTTCATCATTTTTCTTAAGTTAATTAAGCCATAACGCATTCTTCCTAAAGCGGTATTGATACTGCAGTTGGTCAAAGTCGCAATTTCTTTAAAACTAAAATTGGCATAGTGTCTTAACACAATAATCTCTCTTTGTTCCTCTGGTAATAAGTCCACTAGTTCTTGAATATTTTTATGCGTTTGCGCACGGGTCATTTTATAATCGGCTGAATGATCGGTGTGCTTAATCACTTCAAAAATATCTTGGTCATCACTTGTTTTAATAACAGGGGTGCGTTTTACTTTTCTAAAATGGTCAACACAAAAATTATGTGAAATTCTTAAAGCCCATGGAAGAAACTTGCCTTCTTCGGCATATTTTCTTTGCTTTAAGTTGTCAATGATTTTGATAAAAATTTCTTGGATTAAATCTTCGGCTAAATAACTGTCTTTCACCATAAATAAAATGGTGTTGAAGATTTTTTCTTGGTAACGATCAATCAAGGCATCGAAAGCACGGGTATTGCCTCCTTGGAAAGATTGGATCAATTCGTTGTCTGTCAGTTCAACTACTTTGTTCATGTTTGTTTTTTATAGGTTGTTCTTAGGTCAGGTAGTAGGTGCTACCTCTGGATTATGTAGGAAAATTACTAGCTTATTGTGCTCGAATCGTAGATGTGGGAAACAAGAATTTTGTTTCAAGGATATCCACATTGTATTATTTACAATAATATTAAGCTGGAAGACAACCAAATAGGTCCTGTTGGTGTTATTTTTGTAGTATGGCTGTAACTAAGAAAGTGCTGGATAAAACGGAACGAAATAACATCGAAGTGGTGGGCGCAAGGGTACATAACCTAAAAAATGTATCCGTTGAGTTTCCTAGGAACCAATTGACTGTGGTAACAGGGGTTTCTGGTAGCGGAAAGTCTTCTTTAACCATTGATACCCTTTTTGCGGAGGGGCAAAGACGCTATGCCGAAAGTTTATCCTCCTACGCCAGACAGTTTATGTCAAGAATGGGAAAGCCAGACGTAGATTATATCAAGGGATTGTGTCCTGCTATTGCCATTGAGCAAAAAGTAACTACGAGAACCCCAAGAAGTACAGTGGGTAGTATGACCGAAATTTATGAGTACTTAAGGGTCTTATTTGCAAGGATTGGTAAAACCTATTCCCCAATTAGCGGTCAAGAAGTAAAAAAACAAGATGTACAAGATGTGTTATCCTTTATTGAAAAAGGGAAGCAAGGAGATAAAATGGTTTTATTGGTTTTATTCAAGCAGCATGCCAAAAGGGATATCCAAGAGGAATTGAACATCCTCATGCAAAAAGGATTTGCGCGTATTTATTTGAGAGCAGCAAAAACCCCGCCAGCCATTATAAGAATTGAAGATGCATTGAACTGGACGAAGAAAGAACTGCAACAAAATATAAAAGACAAAGAAGTCTATATTTTAATTGATCGTGTGGTGGTGAAAACATTTGAGGAAGACGATCTGCATCGATTGACAGACTCTATTGGAACTGCATTTTACGAAGGAGAGGGGATTGTTTGGGTAGAACAAAATGAAACAAAATTAGTCAGCTATAATAACAAGTTTACATTGGACGGCATTGAGTTTGATGAACCAAGTCCTAATTTATTTTCATTCAATAATCCATATGGCGCATGTCCCACCTGCGAAGGCTATAGTCAAGTGCTAGGGATCGATGCCAACTTGGTCATCCCAAATCCACATTTATCGGTGTATGATGGCGCTGTGGCACCATGGAAGGGCGAAAAACTTTCTTGGTGGAAGGATCAATTTGTAAAAGAAGCAGGTAAGGAAGGATTTCCTATTCATCAACCCATTTTAAAATTAACCAAGGCACAATTACAACAACTTTGGAAAGGTGTTGGCAAAGCATACGGCATCGATGATTTTTTTAAAGATGTAGAAGCGCATTTATATAAAGTGCAGTTTCGTGTTTTGTTGAGCAGGTATCGAGGTCGAACAGATTGTTCAGAATGTCAAGGATACCGATTGCGTAAAGAAGCGTTATATGTAAAAATTGCAGATCAACATATTGGACAATTATGTACCATGCCGGTGCAGGACTTACAAGTTTGGTTTCAACAATTAAAATTAAGCACTACAGATACAGTGATTGCAAAGCGTGTGTTGATGGAGATTGAACAACGCATTCAAACATTAATGGATGTGGGTTTAGGCTATTTAACTTTAAGTCGTTTAGCGAATAGTTTGAGTGGTGGAGAGAGTCAGCGTATACAGTTAACTCGATGCTTGGGCAGTAATTTAACCAACTCATTATATATTTTAGATGAACCTTCTATTGGATTGCATTCAAGAGATACGGAGCGTTTGATTAAGGTATTGCAAAACTTAAGAGACCTTGGAAATACAGTAGTGGTGGTAGAGCACGATGAACAGATTATGCGTGAAGCAGATCATATTATAGACATGGGTCCTTTGGCAGCGCATTTAGGCGGAGAGGTAGTTGCCGTTGGGAATGCAGCAAAGTTGATGAAGGATAAAAATAGTTTAACTGGTAAATATTTGAACGGCACTTTATCTATTCCAATTCCTGCAAAAACAAGATCTGTAAAACATACCATACAATTAGAAGGTGCCTTCTTGCATAATTTAAAAAATATTGATGTGCAATTTCCTTTACAGTGTATGACGGTGGTGTCGGGCGTGAGTGGAAGTGGTAAAACAACTTTGGTGAAGCAGGTATTGTACAACGCACTATTAGATGCAAAACAATTACCTACCGAAATGAAGGGCGGATTTTCTACCATTAAAGGAGACTTACATTTGTTTGATCAAATAGAAATGGTGGATCAAAATCCAATTGGTAAATCATCCCGAAGCAATCCTGTCACTTATATCAAAGCATACGATGCCATTAGAGATATTTATTCCAAGCAGGCCTTATCAAAAATAAGGGGCTTCTTACCAAAACATTTTTCATTCAATGTAGACGGAGGAAGATGTGATACTTGTAAAGGAGAAGGAGAGCAATTGGTAGAAATGCAGTTCTTAGCAGATGTGCATTTAGTCTGTGAGGACTGTGGCGGAAAAAGATTTAAAGAAGCAGTTTTAGAAGTACAATACAAAGGAAAAAGCATCCACGATGTGTTAGAGATGAGTGTGGATGAAGCCATTGATTTTTTTAGCGAAGAAAAAAATATTGTATTAGCCATTAGTCCTTTACAAGAAGTTGGGTTGGGTTATGTGAAGCTAGGACAAAGTAGTAGCACCCTAAGTGGCGGAGAAGCGCAGAGAGTTAAGCTAGCTAGTTTCTTGGGCAAGGGTAAAGCCAGTAGTAAGATGTTGTTCATATTTGATGAGCCAACCACAGGCTTACATTTTCATGATATCCATAAATTATTAAAAGCTTTTAATGCTTTAATCGATCAAGGGCATTCCTTGATTGTGGTGGAGCACAATACCGATATTATTAAGTCTGCAGACTGGGTGATTGACATGGGCCCAGAGGCAGGTGTCAATGGAGGTAATGTAGTTTATGCCGGCGTTCCGACTGGATTGGCTAAATGCAAGGCCTCTCAGACTGGGAAGTACTTAGGATAAACCAACTCGGCTTAAAAAAATAATTTCATATTTTTTGGCTAACTAAGAAATTAGTTATAATATTGACTAAGAAATTAGTTATAATGCCAAAATGAACGATATGAAAAAATTAACACAAGCCGAAGAACAAATTATGCAAGCCCTATGGTCGCTGGATCAGGGTGGCTATATTAAAGACATTTTGGAAGCATTGGATGCGCCAAAGCCACATCATAATACAGTGGCAACCTTACTTAAAATTTTAGTTGAAAAGGAGTTTGTTGGAATTCAAAATCCCAATAGGAATAATTTTTACCATCCATTGATAAGTAAATCTGCGTATTCTGGTAAAAGAATTGAAGGTTTAACTGAAAATTATTTTGAAGGTTCATATGCCAATGTGGTTTCTTTTTTGGTAGATAAAAAACAAATGTCCATCGAGGATTTGGAATTGCTTTTACAACAACTTAAAAACAAACGCAATGACTAGTCAAACTTATTCTAAAATTACTAACTGAGTTTATCTAATTCTATCTGCGCTCTTTACTAATTTTTCGTCCTGGTAAATTTTGTAAGAAGCAACCAATTGTAAAACTGGAATTAAAAATAAACTCGCAGAGGCAAGTGTGAAGCCGCCGCCTGGGTTTGCTTTGACGATGGTGTAAATAAAATAACCAATCAATCCTGAAAGTAAAAAATTAATTAGGGTTACTTTTAATTGCAACATACGATTGCCGTATAAAAAAATACATAAAAAAGATAAACAAGCACTAAATGCCAAGCTGATTAATGTGCTGTATTGTGCAGCTCCATTAATTTCCAAAGCATTGGGCTGAGGCGTATAATAAAACGGAAATTTTAAGATAAAGAATGCAGCTGCGCTAGCAATCAATAACCATAGGGTTTGTATTCTTTGTATCATAGCTTAAAGTTAGCCAATAATTATCCTAATTCAGGATACAATACAAATTGCTCCATGAACTGGTTCACTTCTTTCCTAGTGTTAGCTAGTACAGTTTCGTTGTCTGCGTTCATCAAAGCGGTATCAATTGCATCTACAACAAATGGAATATGCCCTTCGTTCATGCCTCTTGTTGTAATGGCTGCTACCCCAAAACGGATACCAGATGTTACAAAAGCAGATTTGTCATCATAAGGCACCATATTTTTATTAGCAGTGATATCCGCCATACCTAATACTTGCTCTGCTTTTTTACCACTGATATTTTTATTTCTTAAATCAATCAACATTAAATGATTGTCTGTTCCACCGCTGATTATTTCATAGCCTTTTGCTACAAAAGCTGCTGCCATGGTTCTCGCATTTGTTTGTACTTGCTTTTGATACACCATAAATTCATCGGATAGTATTTCGCCAAATGCAATTGCTTTAGCTGCAATCACATGTTCTAATGGTCCACCTTGTGTACCTGGGAACACAGCCATATCAATAACATTGGACCATAATCTTAAATTACCTTTCATATCTTTTAATCCCAAAGTATTCTCACCGTCTTTTGCCATCATGATCACACCGCCTCTTGGCCCGCGCAATGTTTTGTGCGTAGTAGAAGTTACAAAATGACAATGGTTGAAAGGAGAACTTAATAATCCTTTTGCAATCAATCCTGCAGGGTGTGCGATATCTGCTAATACAAATGCACCT
>JBIKJM010000137.1:0-4521 GCA_044360985.1 Sediminibacterium sp.
AGGCCTTGGTAGCAGCGCGTTCAGAATAGGTGAATACATGTAAATAAGAAATGTCTAAGCTGTGAATGAAAGCAAAGCTTTCTTGAAAATAGGCTTCTGTTTCTCCAGGTGAGCCAACAATCACATCTACCCCAATAGCGGCATGAGGTATTAATTTTTTTACCAATTCAATTCTTTCTCTATAAAATTGGCTGTTGTACCTACGTTGCATCAATTTCAAAACAGCGTCTGATCCACTTTGTAAAGGAATATGAAAATGCGGCATGAATTTTTTGCTCTCTGCAACCCATGCAATGATGTCGTCGGTTAATAAATTGGGTTCAATAGACGAGATACGATAACGTTCAATGGCAGTTTCATTATCTAATGCCTTAATAAGTTCAAAAAAACTTTCTTCATGATGCTTACCACCATCGCCCCCTTTTCCAAAATCTCCAAGATTGATGCCTGTCAATACAATTTCTTTTACACCTTTTTCGGCCAATTCCTTTGCTTGTTTCACCACCCCTGCAACAGTATCACTTCTACTTTTACCTCTTGCCATTGGGATAGTACAAAATGAACAACTATAATCACATCCGTCCTGCACTTTTAAAAAGGTTCTGGTTCTGTCATTGACAGAAAATGAACTGTGGAATCCTGTTAATGTATCAATATCACAACTGCAAATTTTTGTTTCATCGCCTTTGGTTAAATTGGCGAGGTGTTGAACCAAGTTAAACTTCTCAGCAGCACCTAAGACTAAGTCAACTCCGGGAATGGTAGCGATTTCTTGAGGCTTTAATTGGGCATAGCAGCCAGTGATGACAATAAAACTTTCAGGAGCCAATCGCTGCACCCTTCTAACCAGTTGTCGGCATTCCTTATCTGCATTTTCGGTCACCGAACAGGTATTGATAACATACACGTCTGCTTGCTGGGTAAACTGCTTCTTTTCAAAGCCTTCCAATTCTAATTGCCTAGACATGGTGGAGGTTTCTGAAAAATTTAGTTTACAGCCTAATGTATGAAATGCGACAGATCTATTTTGACTCATGGGGCACAAAGATAAAAAACACAACCTACTAATAGTCGAGGGGGAGCATAAAATCTTAAAATAAGCTTAAAAATGGCTCAAATTTCCCTTTTTGCTCAGTTTCAGTTAAGTTTGCAACTACTAAAATGGATAAAATGGATTTCAAGAAAATCAACAATCTAACAGGCTGGGCAGTTACCTTAATTGCATGTACTGTTTACTTATTAACGATGGAAGCTTCTAGTAGCTTTTGGGACTGCGGAGAGTTTATTAGTAGTGCCTATAAATTACAAATTCCACATCCTCCTGGAGCGCCTATGTTTGTTCTATTGGGAAGGGTGTTTATCATCTTCTTTGGAGACAATCCTCAAACTGCAGCATTGGCTGTAAATAGTATGAGTGCCATTGCAAGTGGTTTTACCATTCTGTTTTTATTTTGGACCATTACGCATTTTGCAAAACGTATTTTAGTTGCCAAGTCTGGAACTGAATTGACCAATAACCAAATCTTTTTGGTGATGGGTGCAGGTGTGGTAGGCGCATTAGCCTATACTTTTAGTGATTCGTTTTGGTATAGTGCTGTTGAAGGTGAAGTGTATGCATTGAGTTCCTTCTTTACTGCATTGGTTTTTTGGGCTATTTTAAAGTGGGAGGACAAAGCAGATCAGCCAGGTGCAGACAAGTGGATCATTTTCATTTTTTACATCATGGGTATTTCAATTGGAGTCCATTTATTGAATCTTTTAACCATCCCTGCTATTGTGATGGTGTATTATTTTAGATTGTATAAGCCAAGTTTCAAAGGGGCTTTATTTGCGTTTATAGTGGGTATCATCATTACTGGATTGGTACAAGTATTTTTAATTCAATATACTATCAAGTGGGCAGCTGCATTTGATATTCAATTTGTAAATAGTTTAGGCCTGCCTTTTTATAGTGGCTTCATCACTTTCTTTGTTTTGCTAACAGCTTTATTTGTGGTAGGTATTCGATACGCTAATAAAAAAGGATACTATTTTTTGAAGTTGGGTATTTGGTCAACTGTATTTGTTTTGATAGGGTATTCAACCTATTTAACAACTATGATTCGTTCTAATGCAGACCCTTCTGTAGATATGTACAATGTAGACAATCCGGTAACCTTGGTGGGTTACTTAGGAAGAGAGCAATATGGAGATTGGCCTATTTTATATGGTCCTGATTTTGTTGACAAAGCAGAAACAGTAGAAGGTAGTGACCAATATATAAAAACAGCAACCAATTATGAATTCTCTGGAAAGAATATCAAAAGAGATTGGAGTTCTGCACCTTCTGCGCATTTGTTTCCAAGAATGTGGGATGGTGAAAATGATCGCGGACAGCTAGATAGTTACCGTGCTTTTGCTGGCATCCAAGATGGCGATGTGCCAACTTTAAGAGATAATATCAAGTACTTTACAAATTATCAATTTGGATTTATGTACCTACGTTATTTCTTATGGAATTTCGCTGGTAAGCAAAACGATTTACAAGGATTTGGTAATGTACGTGATGGTAATTTCAAGACAGGCATCTCTTTTGTAGATAATTTCTTCTTTGGGGAACAATCAAAATTACCGGATAGCATTAGCAAAGACAATAAGGCGAATAATAACTTGTTTATGTTGCCATTTTTCTTAGGCATCTTTGGATTGTTATATCAATACCAACAGAATAAAAAAGATTTCGTGGTGACTGGTTTGTTATTTTTCTTTACCGGTTTAGCGATTGTAATTTACTTGAATCAAGTAACCCTACAACCACGTGAACGTGACTATGCTTATGTAGGCTCTTTTTATGCATTTGCAATTTGGATTGGACTAGGTGTTTTACAAGTAGCAGATTGGCTAAGCAAAGTCATCCATAAAAATATGGCAGGTACTATTGCAACTTTAGTTTGTTTATTGGCAGTGCCAACATTGATGGCGCAGCAGGAATGGGATGACCATGATCGTGGCCAAAAAACTTTGGCGCGAGACATGGCAAGGGCTTATTTAGAAAGTTGCCCACCTAATGCCATCTTATTTTCATTCGGTGATAACGATACCTATCCATTATGGTATGCACAGGAAGTAGAAGGTATTAGACCAGATGTGCGTGTTGTGGTAAATAGTTTATTGGGATCAGATTGGTATATGCGTGAATTAAGGTATAAAGTAAATAAGAGCGATAAGTTTGATGTTATTTTTACAGAAGAACAAGTTGCTGGCAATAAATTAAATGTGGCGTATTACAATCCACTTCCAGAGTTTGGCGAAACAACTTACCATAATTTGGATTCTATCTTAAGGTATGTGATTGGAGATCAAACTGGAAAATATCAAGCTTCAACGCAAGAAGGTCCGGTGAATATTTTCCCAACACATAAATTTAAATTACCTATCAATAAGGAATTTGCATTGGCTTCTGGCATTGCTAAGCCAACAGACAATATTGAGTCTGAATTATTGATTGATTTCAATCCAAATAGACAATACATGGTTAAAAATGAATTGGCTATTTATGCAATCATTTCGACAACTCAGTTTAAGCGTCCAATTTGCTTTACATCTACACAGGAGTTAAAAGACTTAGGATTGGATCAATATGTACGTCAAACAGGATTAGCTTATCAATTGGTTCCTGTTAAAGGGGCATCAGTTGATTTGGATGCGGCTTATACTAATACGATGACTAAATTTGATTTCAAGAATTCAAATAAACCAAATGTGTATTATGACGAAGAAAATAGAAGACATTTGAATTCATTGAGATTGAATGTATCTCAGATTGCACAAGCATTGGCTGCTGCTGGTAAAAAAGACAGTGCAGTGCAAGTATTAAGAAAGTTTGATAAAGAACTTAATGCTAAAAATCACCCTTATGGCATGACATCTAATAGAGGTAATCAACATAATTACTTCTCTTATTTATTTTTACAAGCAGCCTATGCAGCAGGGGATACTGAATTAGGTAAAAGAGTAGGTGCTTCTGTTGTAAAGGATTTAAAACAACAATTGGCTTATTATAAATCATTGGGTACTCCAATGTCAGAAGCAGAATTTATGCAAAATGCAGAGAATGCATACCAAAATAAAGCCACTGAATTTAACAATAAACAAGCGTCCTTTATACAAGATATTTTAACTTGTTATCAGTTGATCAATGTAATTGAAAATTTAGAAAAAGGGATGCAGCCCAACCTTAATTAAAGTATAGCTATTAAAAAAGGCGCTTCGTTCGAAGCGCCTTTTTTATGAAATCTATTATTGATTTAATGCAACATGGTTAACAAGGCTGTCACAACTTGATCAATTTCTTCTTTTGTATTTTGCTTAGAGAAAGAAAAACGAACAGTCACAATTTCTGAGCCTTTATTTAGTGTATTGATGACATGTGATCCTTGCTGTGCGCCACTTGAGCAGGCGCTTCCGCCACTCGCACAAATATGATGCATGTCTAAATTAAACAAGATCATTTCTGTTTTCTCATTTTTCGGGAAGTTGACA
>JBIKJM010000138.1:0-4436 GCA_044360985.1 Sediminibacterium sp.
TGCGTTACCATATTGTTCGTGGAAGTTTGGATACTGCTGGTGTTAAAGACCGTAAGCAGTCTCGTTCTAAGTATGGTACTAAGAAAGAAAAAGCAAAGAAATAAATAATTATCAAGTAACAACTAATTTATATTCGACATGCGTAAAGCACAACCTAAAAAGATTCCATTAGCTCCAGATCCTCGTTTCAACGATGTGCAAGTAACTCGTTTTATCAATAACATCATGTTGGATGGTAAAAAGACAACTGCCTACAAAATATTTTATGATGCTTTAGATAAAGTAACTAAAATGACCAGTGAAGATGGTTATGAAATGTGGAAAAAAGCGGTGGTAAACATCACTCCAGCGGTTGAAGTTCGTAGCCGCCGTATTGGTGGTGCAACTTTCCAAATTCCAGCTGAAGTTCGTGCTGACAGAAAAATTTCTTTAAGTATGAAGTGGTTGGTACGTTTTAGCCGTGAGCGTAATGGTAAAACAATGGCCGACAAATTAGCAAATGAAATCGTTGCAGCTACAAAAGGTGAAGGCGGTGCATTTAAGAAGAAAGAAGATACACATCGTATGGCTGAGGCGAACAAAGCGTTCTCTCACTTTAAAGTGTAATCTCCTCAAAAGGAATCATTTACCTTATTATATCAAAACCTCTACAGCAATGTGGAGGTTTTTTATTGAAAAAAAGGGGGCGGAATCGGTTATTCAATCACTTATATGATTAACTTTGCGCCTCGGAAAATTGGATAAATAAAATTAAACAACCCTAATATGGCGGACTTAAAACTTCAAAGAAACTTTGGTATTGCTGCGCACATTGATGCGGGTAAGACTACAACCACTGAGCGTATCTTGCGTTACACTGGTATGATTCACAAAATTGGTGAAGTACACGATGGTGGTGCTACCACTGACTGGATGGAGCAAGAAAAAGAAAGAGGTATTACTATTACTTCTGCAGCGGTAAGTTGTCAATGGCAGTTCCCAACTACATTGGGTAAGAAAGATGAAAGAACAAAAGATTATTATTTCAATATCATTGATACTCCAGGTCACGTTGACTTTACTGTAGAGGTAGAGCGTTCTATGCGTGTATTGGATGGCTTGATTGCATTGTTCTCTGCTGTGGATGGTGTTGAACCACAATCAGAAACAGTATGGCGTCAAGCAAATCGTTACAAAGTTCCACGTATTGGTTTCGTAAATAAAATGGATCGTGCTGGTGCAGATTTCTTAATGGTGGTAACACAAGTAAGAGAAATGTTAGGTGCGAAAGCCGTGCCATTGCAATTACCAATTGGAGCTGAAGATGGTTTCAAAGGGGTAGTGGATTTGATTAAAATGAAAGGTATTATCTGGGATGATGCTACAGAAGGTATGACTTATTCTGAGATCCCTGTACCAGATGATATGAAAGAAGATGTAGATTATTGGAGAGCTCAATTAATTGAAGCAGTTGCTGAATATGATGATAAGTTGATGGAGAAATTCTTTGAAAACCCAGATTCAATTTCTGAAGATGAGGTACACGAAGCCATCCGTAAAGCTTGTATCGATTTAAGTATCGTTCCAATGATGTGTGGATCTTCATTTAAAAATAAAGGTGTACAAACTGCATTGGATGCGGTATGTCGTTATTTACCTTCTCCAGTGGATGTAGATGATACAGAAGGTACTGATCCTGATACAGGAGAAAAAGTTTACCGTAAGCCAAATGCAAAAGAACCATTTGCTGCATTGGCTTTCAAAATTATGACTGATCCATTCGTAGGACGTCTTGCGTTCTTTAGATGTTATTCTGGTCACTTAGATGCGGGTTCTTATGTAAGAAACGTACGTAGTGGTAAGAATGAGCGTATCTCTCGTATCATGAAAATGTTTGCGAACAAACAAAACCCAATCGATTTTATTGAAGCAGGTGATATCGCAGCAGCGGTTGGATTTAAAGAGATTAAAACAGGAGATACATTATGTGATGAGAATCATTTAATCGTTCTTGAGAATATGTTTATCCCAGAACCAGTTATCTCTGTTGCGGTTGAGCCAAAAACGCAAGCGGACGTAGATAAAATGGGTATGGCGATTGCAAAATTAGTAGAGGAAGATCCTACCTTAAGAGTAAAGACCGACGAAGATACTGGTCAAACAATCTTATCAGGAATGGGTGAATTACACTTGGAAATTATCGTTGACCGTATGCGTCGTGAGTTCAAAGTAGAGATCAATCAAGGTAATCCTCAGGTGGCTTATAAAGAATCATTTGGAACTACAATTGAGCACCGTGAAGTGTTGAAGAAACAATCTGGTGGTCGTGGTAAGTTCGCTGATATACAATTCTCTATCGGACCTGCAGATGAGGAGTGGTTGGCTGCAAATCCTGACAAAAAATCTTTCCAATTTGTGAATGATTTATTTGGAGGATCTATCCCTAAGGAATTTGTTCCTGCGATTAATAAAGGTTTTGAAACATCAATGACACAAGGTGTTTTAGCTGGTTTCCCAGTGAACAACATGAAAGTCCGCGTGTATGATGGTTCTTACCATGATGTGGATTCTGATGCAATGTCATTTGAATTATGTGCTAAAGCTGGTTTCAGAACTGCTGGTAAAAAAGCGAAGCCTACTTTACTTGAGCCAATCATGAAAGTAGAGGTAGTGACTCCAGATCAGTACATGGGAGATGTAACTGGTGACTTGAACCGCCGTCGTGGTATGTTAGAAGGTATGGACAGCCGCGGTAACTTACAAGTAATCAAGGCTAAAGTGCCGTTGAGCGAAATGTTTGGATACGTAACACAATTGCGTTCTTTGAGCTCTGGTCGTGCAACCTCTACAATGGAGTTCAGTCATTATAACCCAGCACCAAACAATATTGCTGAGGAAGTGATGGCAAAAAACAAAAGTAAAGTGAAGGATGACGAATAGTTAAATCATTGATTATCAATATAAAAAAGCCCCTTTTTGGGGCTTTTTTAGTTCAACCCCCCTTTTTTTAAAAAAAATTAAAAAAAGGTTAATATTTCTTGAATATTACGCTATAACCCATTACCTTTGCAACCCCAAGATAATTTGGAAAAACAAGCTATGTCTCAAAGAATTAGAATAAAATTACAATCTTATGATCACAACTTAGTTGATAAGTCAGCTGAGAAGATCGTGAAAACAGTACGCAGTACAGGTGCAGTAGTTACAGGTCCTATTCCTTTGCCTACACACAAACGCATTTTTACTGTATTACGTTCACCGCACGTTAATAAGAAAAGTCGTGAGCAGTTCCAATTAGCAACGCACAAGCGTTTATTGGATATTTACACTTCTTCTTCTAAAACAGTAGACGCCCTAAGTAAGTTAGACTTACCATCAGGTGTTGAGGTAGAGATTAAAGCATAAGTATTTATAATTACCATCTCCCAATCGCTGCACATATGCAGTAGTCGAGAAAGGAGCGCTGGTTTGAAGTAAGTAAAATATAAACAGGCCCTTCGAGGTTTGTTTACTTCCGGTACTTCCCCTCTCACTTAGTGAGAAACAAAGGAAAAGGTCGGCAGCAAACAGGGATTGAATCCGAGCTACTATAAAAGGTAGCATCATCATCGGATGTCCTCAGAACCAAGCGCGGGGCATAAACCGCAAAACAGATGAAAGGTATTATTGGAAAAAAAATTGGCATGACCAGCATCTTCGCCGAAGATGGTAAGCAAATCGCTTGTACCATTATCGAAGCTGGTCCTTGTACAGTCACTCAGGTTAAAACAACTGAAGTTGACGGTTATAGCGCAGTGCAGTTAGCATTGGGCGACAAGAAAGAAAAGCATTCTACAAAGTCTGAAATTAATCACTACGCAAAAGCGCAGACTGCTCCCAAAAAATTCGTAAAAGAGTTCCGCAACTACGATCTTGAAGCTGCTTTAGGAACAACTATTACTTTAGACATGTTCTCTGAAGGAGATACTGTTGAAGTGGTTGGTACAACAAAAGGTAAAGGTTTCCAAGGTGTTGTTAAGCGTCATGGATTTAGTGGTGTGGGTGAAGCTACACACGGACAACATGACCGTTCTCGTGCTCCAGGTTCTATTGGTGGATCATCTTATCCAGCAAGAGTATTCAAGGGTATGCGCATGGCTGGTCGTATGGGTAACGATCGCGTTAAAACAAAAGGTTTAAAAGTATTAAAGTTATTCCCAGAGCAAAACTACTTATTAGTAAGTGGATCAGTTCCTGGTCATAATGGTTCAATCGTTTTAATCCAAAAGTAATCACAACTTAATCGACAACAATGCAATTAGAAGTAATAGATATAAAGGGCAAAAAAACAGGCAGACAGGTAGAATTACCTGCTGAGATTTTTGGTGCTACACCAAATGATCATGTTATTTATTTAGCCGTTAAACAATATTTAGCTGCGCGCCGTTCAGGTACGCACAAAGTAAAGACACGTGCAG
>JBIKJM010000229.1:0-4386 GCA_044360985.1 Sediminibacterium sp.
CTAAACTCTTAGCTAAGATATCCGTGATACCTGCGCTCTCTAATACAGCACGCATACTACCACCCGCAATTACACCCGCTCCGTGTGCAGCTGGCTTAATCATTACTTTAGCAGCACCTTCTTTAGCCAATTGCTCATGAGGAATCGTTCCGTGCATAATTGGCACTTTCACTAAATTCTTCTTCGCATCTTCGATACCTTTTGTAATGGCTTCTTGCACTTCTTTAGCTTTACCTAAACCTTGACCAACCACACCATTTTCATTACCTACTACTACTAAAGCAGAGAAGCTGAAAGTACGGCCACCCTTGGTTGTTTTAACTACACGATTGATAGAAACTACTTTTTCTTTTAGTTCAGTATCAACTGCTGCTTTAACCTTATTTACGTTTAATTTAGACATGATTTACTATTAGTATTTTATCGAATTAAAATTGAAGTCCACCAGCTCTAGCACCTTCTGCTACGGCCTTGATTCTTCCATGATATAAGTTACCACCTCTGTCAAATACACAAGTTGTGATATTAAGAGCCAATGCTTTTTTAGCAACTGACGCTCCAGCTAATTTAGCCTTATCAATTTTAGGTACTTTTTGTGCTTCGATATCTGCTTCTCTGGAAGACGATGCTGCTAAGGTTACCCCGTTTACATCATCAATCAATTGGCAATAAATATCAGCGTTACTTCTGAATACAGATAAACGAGGCTTCGCTGAAGTACCTTGTACTTTCTTACGAATTCTATATCTGATCTTTTGTCTTTGAGCTAATTTACTCATAATGATTATTTTTTATTCGAGCGATGCTGCCGCTCGTCGTGTTTTTTAATGTTTATTTACCTGCTGCTTTACCTGCTTTTCTTCTTACAACCTCATCAGAATATCTTACACCTTTTCCTTTGTATGGTTCTGGCTTACGTAATCCTCTGATTTTAGCAGCAACTTGACCAATTAATTGCTTGTCTGCACTCTCTAAGAAGATCTTTGGATTCTGACCCTTCTCAGTGGTAGTTGTTACAGTCAATTCTTTTGGAATTTCAAATATGATATTGTGAGAGTATCCTAATGCTAAGTCTAACACATTACCTGTATTAGCCGCTTTAAAACCCACACCCACTAATTCTAATTCTTTTTTATATCCTTCAGTTACACCCTTCACTAAGTTTGCAATTAAAGAACGGTATAAACCGTGCATTGCTCTGTGGCGGATTTGTTCTGTTGGACGCTTAACGTTTACTTCGTTTCCTTCTACTTCAACGATAATATCGCGATCAACTTCTTGAGTCAAAGTGCCTTTAGGGCCTTTAACAGTAACTACTGCATCTTTAACTGACACAGTCACCCCAGCAGGGATTGTGATTGGTTTTTTTCCTATACGAGACATAGTCGATTTTTTATTTTTTGTGAAACTTAGTTGTTTTCAGCCCCGACTAAAAGGCTTAACTGCTAACTAAGCAATGAAATTATTTTTATTTAGTTCTACTATGCAATCGCACATAAAACTTCACCACCTACATTGTTCGCTTTAGCTTCTTTATCTGTCATCACTCCTTTAGAAGTTGACAAGATAGCGATACCTAAACCATTGCTAACTCTTTTAATCTCTGCAGGTTTTGCGTAATGACGTAAACCTGGACGGCTGATACGCTCTAAAGAACGAATAGCAGGTTGTTTTGAGTTGACATCATACTTCAAGGCGATCTTGATCAACCCTTGTTTTGTATCATCTTCAAATTTGTACTTTAAGATATAACCTTGATTGTATAAAATCTCAGTGATACGCTTCTTTAAATTAGATGCAGGGATCTCAACAATACGGTGACCAGCCATTTGGGCGTTACGTATTCTTGTTAAGTAGTCTGCTATTGGATCTGTTACCATTATTAGTATTTTAAATCAGTTCTAAATGTTGTTTGTTTCAGTATTCAAATAAATGAACTTAAATCAATCGAAAATATTACCAGCTTGCTTTTTTCACTCCTGGAATCATTCCATTCAAAGCCATGTCACGGAACATATTTCTTGAAATACCAAAGTACCTCATATATCCTCTAGGACGACCTGTTAATTGACAACGGTTCTTTAAACGAACTGGAGATGCATTCTTTGGTAATTTATCCAAACCTGCATAATCGTTAGCAGCTTTTAATTCAGCACGCTTTGCAGCGAATTGCTTCACAGTTGCTTCACGCTTTCTTTGTCTAGCTTTGACTGATGCTCTTGCCATAATATTTTAATTAGTTGTTATCTTTTTTAATGTTTTTGAAAGGCATACCCAATTCTTTTAATAATTCGTATGCTTCTTCATTGGTATTAGCAGATGTCACAAAAGTGATATCCAATCCAGTAATTTTATTTACTTTATCGATATCGATTTCTGGGAAGATGATCTGCTCAGTGATACCTAAAGTATAGTTTCCACGGCCATCAAAAGCCTTGTCGCTAATACCTTTGAAATCACGAACACGTGGTAAAGAAACTGCAACTAAACGGTCTAAGAATTCATACATCTTAACACCTCTTAAAGTTACACGAGCGCCGATTGGCATACCCTTACGTAATTTAAAGTTGGAGATATCTTTCTTAGAAAGTGTTGGAACAGCTTTTTGACCAGTAATCATAGTTAGCTCATCGATAGCGATGTCTACTAATTTCTTGTCATTTACTGCGCCATTCACACCACGGTTGATGCAAATTTTTTCTAACTTAGGAGTTTGCATTACAGACTTGTAACCAAACTTTTTTGATAAAGCAGGGATCACTTCTTTAGTGTACTTGTCTGCTAATCTTGGAGTGTATTTTACGGTACTCATTATTTAATTACCTCCCCTGATTTTTTTGAAATTCTTACTAATTTACCTGTCTCTCTTGAACGCTTCACTTTAGTTGGCGCGCTTGTTTTAGCATCCCATAACATTACATTACTAATGTTGATAGAAGCTTCAACTTTAACGATACCACCTTTTGTATTTGAAGCAGATGGCTTAGTGTGCTTTGTTGCGATGGCTACACCTTCAACAATTACACGACCTTTTTCTACATTCACTTCCAATACTGTGCGAGGTTTTTTCAAGTCCTTATCATCTCCAGCAATAACAACTACGCTATCGCCTTTCTTGATGCTGTATTTGGGTTTGAATCTTTTGATCATAATTATTTATATTTTATAACACCTCTGGTGCTAATGAAACAATTTTCATGTATCCTTTGTCACGCAATTCACGAGCAACTGGGCCAAAGATACGTGTACCTCTAGGCTCTTCTGAATTGTTTAACAATACCACAGCGTTGTCATCAAAACGGATATATGAACCGTCTTTTCTGCGCAACTTGTTTTTTGTACGAACGATGACTGCTTTTGAAACAGTACCTTTCTTAATACCGCCTGCAGGAATGGCATCCTTAACAGTTACAACGATGGTATCACCAATCTTTGCAAAGTCTTGTCCGCTATTTCCAAGTACCTTGATACAAAGTACTTCTTTTGCGCCGCTATTATCAGCTACATTGAGCCTACTTTCTTGCTGAATCATTTTATTTAGCTTTTAGCTTTTTCCTTGTTCTATTGAACTCGGGTGAATACGATTTAATACTTAATTCCTTGGTTTGTTAGGGTAAGCTTATTTAGCTTTCTCCACTACTTCTACCAATCTCCAACGCTTTGTTTTACTAAGAGGACGGGTTTCCATGATCTTAACAATATCCCCCATTGTACACTCGTCTTTTTCGTCGTGTGCATGGAACTTTGTTGTTTTTTTCACGAACTTACCGTAGATCGGGTGTTTCACTTTTCTTTCAACTGCAACAGTAATGGTTTTATTCATTTTGTTACTAGTTACTACACCGATTCTCGTTTTACGTAAATTTCTTACTACCATTGTCATAATTTTATACTGTTAAATATCGGTTAGATACCTAACTCTTTTTTCTTTAATTCCGTTTTTAAACGGGCAATGTCTTTACGAAGTCCGCGGATGCTCATTGGATTCTCTAAAGGAGAAATAGCATGAGCGAACTCTAATTTCTTAAGTCTTAATTGATCTTCAGAGATACGGGCAGTTAAGTCCGCAGCGCTTAAACCTTTTAGTTCCTTATTAAAATCATATGTCTTGTTTGCCATAGCAAATACTTTTTTTTTGTTATCCTTATTAATTACAAGGCTCTAATTATAAATCTCTTCTTGTAACGAACTTAGTGTTGATTGGTAATTTCTGTGCAGCTAAGCCCATCGCGATTTTTGCAACTTCTGGTGTAACACCGTCAATTTCAAAAATGATACGACCTGGTTCTACCACAGCAGCCCAGAATTCAGGGTTACCTTTACCTTTACCCATTCTCACCTCTGCAGGCTTACGAGTAATAATTTTATCTGGGAAAACACGAATCC
>JBIKJM010000139.1:0-4373 GCA_044360985.1 Sediminibacterium sp.
ATCCATTTACTTTTTTTGTTGGGCATAATAAAAGTTTTACCACGGCGAATTTGGTAAAATTGGATTTGATTTTTCATCCAGTTCAGCCAAGTTTTAAAGTAGAGAAAGACGGCGAAGATTATATTGTACATGCGCAGGTTTTATTGCCTTCGGGTCCTGTTGACTTAGTGGACAACCTTGCGAAGTCTAATTTTGTATTCCAACAAGCACAGCAGTTTTTTTATTGGAAGAATAGAGCAGATTTAAATTGGGTAGAACAATTTTTACCCAATGGGCATCAAAAAGTCTCTGCTAAAGAGTGGCCTAATTATTTACAGTCAACTGTGTTGCCTTTATCAAAAAATTATGTGGTGGCTTTGGAGCATGTCTCTCAAGAAAAAGTAAAAGGCGTGAAGCCGCAATTACAAATTCTATTAAAAGAGAACGGAGACTATCTATTTTTTGAACCTTTGTTTGTTTACCAAGATATTGTGGTGCAAAAGGAAGACGGTCCTTCTGTGATTCAGCAATTAGGTGATAAGCTCATGATTTTAGAACGTGATCTAGCTGCAGAGCGTCAATTGGTGGGCATTATAGAGCAATTGCATTCAGGATTCGTTAGACCCAACGAGGGTAATGTATTGGCATTAAAAGGCTCCGAAGTCCTAAAAAACAATTGGTTCTTCTTGTTCATTGATACCCTAAAAGAAAAACAAATTCCATTATTTGGTACAGAGCAATTGAAGCAATTCAAATTCAATACGGCTAAGCCAACAACTAGATTATACATTAGTAGCAATACGGATTGGTTTGATGCTAAAGTGGAAATTTCATTTGGAGAACAAAAAGTGAGTATACAAGACATCAAGACGATGTTGATGAATAAGCAACAGTTTGTTCCATTAAAAGATGGCAGTTTGGGTGTATTGCCAGAACAATGGTTGAACAAATATGCGTTATTATTTAAAGTGGGCGAAGGCAAGGCAGACAATTTAAAATTGAGTAAATATCATTTCTCTGTTTTAGATGAATTGTACCAGCAAAGAGATGAGGAAGAATTGATTTTCCAACTAGAAGGTAAATTTGAAAAAATTAGAGAACATTATACCATCGCCGATGTAAAACCTCCAGCACATTTGGATCCTATTTTACGACCTTATCAGGCAAGTGGATTCCAATGGTTGAATTATCTACACGATGTAGGCTGGGGTGGTATCTTAGCAGATGATATGGGATTGGGTAAGACCATTCAAACCTTATCTTTCTTACAACATTTAAAAGAAAAACAAGGTAAGCTGTTGGCCTTGGTAGTATGTCCAACCACTTTGTTATTTAACTGGCAAAATGAATTGAAGAAATTTACGCCAAGTTTGAGTTTTATGATCCACCATGGTGGCACCAGAAATAAAGCAAAATTAACAGATGGTTCTGTCGAAGTCATCATCACCACTTATGGTACTTTAAGAAGTGATATTAAGAACTTTGTAGAGGTACAATTTGATTATGTGATTTTGGATGAAAGTCAGGCTATTAAAAATCCAACCAGCAAAGTAACCAAAGCGGCTTGCTTATTAAATGCGGGCAATAAACTTTGTTTAAGTGGTACGCCATTACAGAACAATACTTTTGATATTTATGCACAAATGAATTTCTTGAATCCTGGTATGTTGGGATCGGTGGAATATTTTAAGCATAATTTCTCTATGCCTATTGACAAGTTTGATGAGAAAGAACAAAAAGAACACCTTCGAAAATTTGTTTTTCCATTTATCTTAAGAAGAACCAAAGAACAAGTAGCAAAGGATTTGCCCGAAAAGCAAGAGATGGTTTTATACTGTGAGATGGGTGCAGCACAGCGTAAAATTTACGAAGCGTACAGAAATGACTATCGTGATAAATTAATGGGTCTGGTAGAGGAGAAAGGCGTGCAAAAAGCACAATTATCTATCTTACAAGGCTTAATGAAATTGCGTCAAATTTGTGATAGCCCTGCTATTATCAAAGATGAATCTTATCCAAACGAGTCGGTTAAATTGGAAGAGTTAACACGTGAGATAGCAGAAAATATTGGTGAACATAAGGCCCTTGTCTTCTCTCAATTTTTAGGGATGCTAGGTTTAATAAGAGCGTCCTTAACGAAGCTTGGCATTGACCATGAATATTTTGATGGAAGTAGTACCATCCAAGAAAGAGAAAAAGCCATTGAACGTTTTCAAAATGATCCTAATTGTCGTGTTTTCCTAATCTCTTTAAAAGCAGGAGGGGTGGGTCTTAACTTAACAGCTGCGGATTATGTATACATCGTAGATCCTTGGTGGAACCCAGCTGTAGAGCAACAAGCCATTGATAGAACACATCGTATTGGACAAACAAAAAATATTTTCGCTTATCGTATGATTTGTAATGATACAGTGGAAGATAAAATTCTGAAACTACAGGATCGCAAAAGATCCCTTGCAAAAGAATTGATATCGGATGAAGATGGCTTTATGAAGTCCTTAACCAAAGACGATATCAATTACTTATTTAGTTAATAGAAAGATTATAAATTAAAAATGCCCCAATGATTTGTCTGGGGCATTTTAATGTTGAAGCTGCAGCAATTATTTCATTTCTGCCGCTGCGATATTTGCTTTAGGATTTTTTAAGAATTCCTCCTTACATCCTGCAGCACAAAATCCTATTACCTTATTGTCATAATGTGCTGTGTCGCTAATACCAGCTGTCACAGGCATGCCACATGTAGGATCTTTTTTATTGTCCACTAAGCCAATATCGTAACTGATGACGGAATCTTCTGTAACAGCATTTGCAGTGCTATCCATGGTGGTTGTTGATGCAGCAGGATCATTGCCACAAGCAGTTAAAAAAATACCACAAGTAACTGCCATCAAGCCTAGGCTCCTTTTTAATGTTTTATTCATAATGAAGATTTTTACAAAGTTAGGACTTCCCTTAAATAGGGGTTCAATAGTGCAAAAATAAGGTACAAAATTCAGGATTTATTGGTATTATAACCGGATTCTGATGTATTTTTGAGTTCTAAATTTGAATCTAGTCAAGATGAAAAAAACAATCATTTTAGCCTTCGCAACTTCAATAGCAGTTTCAGGCTGGGCACAAACAAAACCATTGGCTCCATTGAAGCCTACTGTAGCAGTTAAGAAAGTGGTAACAAGCAAAACGGTTGCAGCTAAACCTACAACTGTAGTGTTTAAGAATGCAAAGGACAGTGCTTCATATGCTTTAGGTTTGAGAATTGGACAAAGTCTAAGATCACAGGGCTTACAAGATGTCAACGTGGCTATGTTCAACAAAGGGATGGCTACTGGTGTGAATGTTAAATCATTAATTCCAGATAGCTTATTAGATATATGTATCAAAAATTACCAAGATAAAATGAGTACAGAAAAAATCGCTATCAATCGTGCAGCAGGCGCTGCATTTTTAGCAGAAAACGCAAAAAGACCAGGTGTGGTTCGTTTAAGCAATGGCTTACAATATGAAGTAATGGTTGCTGGTACAGACACCACAAAGCCTACTTTAAAAAACACAGTTAAATGTCATTACCATGGCACTTTAATCAGCGGAGAAATTTTTGACAGTTCAGTAAATAGAGGTGAGCCAATTAGTTTCCCATTAAATGGGGTGATTAAAGGATGGCAAGAAGCTTTACAGTTAATGACAGTTGGAAGTAAGTGGAAATTATTCATTCCTTCTGAATTGGCTTATGGCGAACGTTCTGCTGGACCAGTGATTGGGCCAGGTTCTACTTTGATTTTTGAAGTGGAGTTATTGGGTATACAATAATACTTGTACTACATCATTTATAATACAATACACTTCACATCTACTTGTGGAGTGTATTTTGTTTCATAGCCTTTTCAATTTTTATTATGCAAAAGATTTTTGTCATCCTCGTTTTAAGTATAAGTGCATTTGCTTGTACGCCAAATAATGTAAAAATTAGTGCGTCCATCGGTCAACAGATTGATAGTGCAGGTATGCAAGGAAGTTTTGCTTTAATGGAAAATAGTAGTGAAGCGTTTACAGTGCATAATTTATCGGCCTACAAGGATAGTGGCTATGCGCCTTTGAACACTTTTTTCGCATTGCCAATTTTAATAGGTTTTGATCAAGGTCAACTCAATGCGGATACAAATACATGGGTATCACTTGACTCTACTGTGTATTACCAACAGTTAGTGCAACAAATTGGTAGAACTACTTTGTTACAAGAAATTGATTCTATTCATTATGGTAAAGGCATTGTGAGTGCGAATATGAATGGTTTTTGGAATGATGGATCTTTATTGATCACAGCAGACGAACAACTCGGCTTTATAAAAAGGTTGTATTTTAAAGGCTTGCCTTTTCAAAAACGCAGCCAAGAG
>JBIKJM010000140.1:0-4357 GCA_044360985.1 Sediminibacterium sp.
GCTTCTCTTAAAACCGGAACGCCTTTGTAAGATTGGTAAGCATGTTGTTTGTCCTTGCTTGCCTCTTCTTGTAATACCTTCACAACATCTGGATGCGGTGGCAAGTCTGGACTACCAATACCTAAATTGATAATTTGCTTGCCTGCTTTGTTGAGTTCATCAACTTCGCGCAATTTGGTTGAAAAATAATATTCTCCAATCCCTTCCAATCTTTTTGCTACCGTCCAATTCATACTTATCCTTTTACAACTTTACCTTTTTTGTACAACCCAAATACTTTGAAATTTTTGGTCATCAATTTTAATTCGACCAATAATTTATCCAGTTGTTTTTTTTGCTCAAACTCAATGTCTGCATAAAAACCATATTTGAAAGTACTACCCGGTATAGGCATACTTTGTAACTTGCTTAAATTTGCACCTCCCTGTGCGATCTTTGCCAAAATCTTGGACAAAATACCTTTAGAGTGGTCTGTCTGAAAATAGATAGAGGCTTTATCTGCATCCGCTATTTCCACTTTTTGTTTTGCAGGCACCATGATTAAAAAACGCGTGATATTGTTTTTTAAAGTATGGATATCTGGCCCAATCACATCTAATTCATACAATTGCGCAGCGAACTTACCTGCAATGGCTGCAGTATGTTTGCTTTTATGTTCACGCAAATGCTTTGCACTCAAAGCGGTATCTTCTGTCTCCACCAACTTCCAATCTTGGTTTTCCAAATAATCCAAACACTGAAGAATGGCCATCGGATGGCTATGCACTTCTTTGATCTCCTCTAGTTTCACACCCGGATACACCAATAGGTTTTGACTAATCGATAAAAACACTTCGCCTATCACTTGTAATTTGCTCTTTTGTAACAAATTATAGTTTGGTAGGATGCTACCTGCAATGGAGTTTTCAATCGCCATCACCCCACCATCGGATGCTTTCGCGTCCTCACCAATTCGAACCACTTCTCTAAAAGTTGCACAAGGAATCACCTCCACATTTTTACCAAAGAACTGCCTTGCAGCCACTTGGTGAAAACTACCCTCGTATCCTTGTATCGTCACTTTTTTATGCATCCTTTAAACTACTCTATTGCTTGATTCAGCTTATTGAATAAAAAATCCCGGCTTTTTGAGCCGGGATGGTATATTTAGTTATTTCGTTTATGCTTTTACAAATACTACCCGGCTACTTTGGTTAAAGTAGAAATAAAAGAAAAAGTAAAACCAGTTGCTATTTGCTTTCATCCTGGCACAAAGATAGGCTAAAAGTCCCTAAAATAGGCTAAAACAACAAAGT
Organism: Sediminibacterium sp.; assembly: GCA_044360985.1. Taxonomy (GTDB): domain Bacteria; phylum Bacteroidota; class Bacteroidia; order Chitinophagales; family Chitinophagaceae; genus Sediminibacterium. Next base: position 1,296 of record JBIKJM010000140.1, read on the forward strand.
TTTTTACATTTTACTAACAAGTATTCGTAAGACCCTTAAGTTAATAAGCATGTACATCGAAATACAAAAAAGGCACTATGTAAAACAAAGTGCCTTTTTGATTGATCTCCATATAGTGGAGGACAATATTTCGATTTTGATCGACTACTACTTTGTAGCAGCAGAATCAACCGCAACAGCAGTTGTATCAACAGCAACAGCAGTTGTTGTATCAACAGTTGCAGCAGCAGAATCAGTTGTAGCTTCAGTAGAAGCAGCACCACATGCAGTTAAAGCAGCGATAGCGAAGATTGCGAATACTTTTTTCATTAGAATGAGTTTAATGTTTAAATGATACTCTTAATACCCCAACTGAAAAAAGGTAACCTCCTTTTTGTAAAAAATTTAAAATCAGGTCATTTTTACCCTAGTTGGGTTACTTTTGTACCCTAATCGTATTAATATCTTGAAAGCTGAATACAACGAACAAGCCCTCTTAAAGGGGTTAGCCCAAAATGACTCCAGAGCGGTGGAAGCCCTCTATAAAAGTCATTTTAGCATGATTCAGCACTTTGTTACCAATAACAATGGCTCTTTTGATGATGCAAGGGATATTTTTCAGGAAGCGATGATCACTTTGTATGAAAAAGTACAATTGGACAATTTCGCCCTCACCTGTCAAATTAAAACCTATCTATTCTCTATCTGTAAAAACCTTTGGTTAAAAAGGCTGCAACAAATGGGAAAATATAGTACCCCGCTCAGCGCTCAAGAAGAAACAATCTCCGTCGAAGAAGATATGGATCAGTTTGAGAAAAAAGATGCTGCTTTTGCCATTATGGACCGCGCCTTAAACAGCCTTGGTGAACCATGTAAAAGTTTGTTAGAAGGTTACTATTTGAATAAGAAAGGAATGCAGGAACTAGCAAGTCAGTTTGGTTATACCAATGCAGACAATGCCAAGAACCAAAAATATAAATGTTTAATGCGCTTAAAGAAATTGTTTTTCGCGCAATATAATATAGGAGAATAAGAATATGGAAGACATTCAATTACAGGAAGCGATAGAACGCTATTTAACAGGAGACATGTCTGTTGAAGAACGTACTCAATTTGAGGCTATCCGTAAAACTACGCCTGAGATTGATCAAATGGTGATTGAGCATGCCATGTTCTTAAGAGAAATGGATATCTATGCAAATCGAAAAAATTTCTCTGCTTTAAATAAGCAAGTATTCAATCAATTATTGGATGCTGGAACTTGGACACCTGAAGCAGAACAATCAACTTCATTCAAAGTGATTCAACTTTGGAGTAAGTATAAAAAAGTCACTGCCATCGCGGCTTCTGTCGGTGGATTTATTGCATTGTTTACTTCTGCTATGATACTTTTCTTTTTCCCAAGTATCAATGGCAATCAGATTTTAGAATTAAGTAAGGCCGTTGAAAAAATTCAACAGAATCAAAAAGTACAAGGCCATATATTAAATGAGGTAAAAACCAAGGTTCCAGAAAATTCAAAATTAATTAGCGGAGGCTCAGGCTTCTTAATTGATACCAAAGGATTTGTCATTACAAATGCCCATGTTTTAAAAGGAGAAGGTGCCATTGTGGTGAATAGTTTAGGGCAAGAATTTAAGGCAACCATTGTTTATAGTAATAAAAATACGGATTTAGCATTATTGAAAATCGAAGACGAAGACTACAAACAAGCTAAGGCATTACCTTTCACTATTCGAAAAAAATCAAGTGATTTAGGTGAAGATATTTTTACATTAGGATTCCCAAGAAACGATAATGATATTGTTTACGGCAGAGGTTACTTAAGTGCTCAAACCGGATTCAACGGAGATAGCAATACTTATCAGATTCAAATTAGTGCTAACCCTGGTTATTCAGGTGCACCTGTTTTCAATGATAAGAATGAATTGATTGGTATTATGAGTAGTCGTCAAAAACAAGCTGAAGGCGTTGCCTTTGCAATTAAGTCTGATAAACTATTTGATTTGGTTGAACTATTAGAGGCCAATGAATTAACCAAAGACCTAAATGTAAAATTGAACAAGCAAAAAGTAAAGGGATCTAAGAATCGTAAAGCACAGATCAACAACTTCAAGAATTACATCTACAGCGTTCGCGCTTTTGACTAGGTCAACTTTAATTACTCCAAAGATTGGTAGGATAAACCTTCGCATCCACCAAAGCATCAATACTCGCTTTCACTCCTGGCGCATCTTCCTTATACGTTACACCAAACCATTTTGCATTGGTAGGGATCACTTTCACAGCCCCTAAATTCAATGTCTTGAACCTTCCAGCGACAAAAGGAATATAAAATTCAGACTTTAAAGCCAGTCCTTCTCTTTCTAAAAATAGTTTGAATTCAGCTGCACATAAGTCAATAAAGCCTGGAGCAAAACACATAAAGTTCATGCTCACTCTTGTGTCTTCTTGAAGCGGCGTTTCAACACCCTCCTCTTCAAAAACAATGCCAGCACCTTCTTTTCTATAAATTTTTGTACGCTCATTGATCGCAGTTAAATAACCTCCTGCATCCAAATTACATACACCTCTGCTCACAGTGCCATTCTCACTCAAGGTGTTCGAAAGTTCATAACCAAGTATGCAATATTCTTTTTCAGAACAAGCCGTTGTTAAAAAAGTATACGCTTGAACAAATGCTTCTTGTCCATAATAATCGTCTGCATTGATCACGGCAAATGGTTCATTCACCACCCCCTTTGTACATAATAATGCGTGCGCCGTACCCCAAGGCTTCGTTCTTTCTTGAGGAATAGAAAAGCCTTCTGTAAATTGATCTAAAGACTGGTATACATATGCAATCTCTATCTTGCCTTTTAATTTTGGTTCCAATACAGCCTTGAATGCTTCTGCAAAGTCTGCTCTAATGATGAATACCACTTTACCAAATCCAGCTCTTATGGCATCATAAATCGAATATTCCATGATGGTTTCGCCACTTGGACCAAACCCCTCTGTTTGTTTCATGCTGCCATATCTACTTGCCATTCCAGCTGCTAATATCACTAATGTCGGTGCACTCATTTTTCTTTATTTAATTG
>JBIKJM010000141.1:0-4349 GCA_044360985.1 Sediminibacterium sp.
AAAGGATAATATAGATTTTCATGCCTACAAGGACCAAGTGATTTTTGAAAAGTCCGAAGTGACAAAAGAGGATGGCAAACCATATACTGTTTTTACGCCCTATTCCAGAAGATGGAAAGCTGCATGGGAAGCGAATACGCCAAAATTATTGCCATCGGAAAAAGGTTTGGAATATTTTATTGATAGTAAGCCTTTGAAAATTCCAAGTTTAAAGGACATGGGATTTGAGCAAACAGACTTAGTGGTGCCTGCAAAAAAATGGAAGGAAAGCACGGTGAAAAACTACACCGAACAAAGAAATTTTCCAGCGAAAGAAGGGGGTACTTCGCATCTTGGCATGCATTTAAGATTTGGTACTATTTCAATTAGACAGTTGGCTTTGGAAACTGCATCTATCAACACCACTTATTTGAACGAATTAATTTGGCGCGATTTTTATCATATGATCTTATGGCATTTCCCGCATGTGGCGGAGGGAAAATCTTTTAGAGCGCAATATGATTTGATCGAATGGCGCAATAATGAAAAAGAATTTGAAGCATGGTGTCAGGGACAAACGGGGTATCCCATTGTAGATGCGGGCATGCGCGAACTCAATGCCACTGGGTTTATGCATAACCGCGTTCGTATGATTGTAGCAAGTTTTTTGACCAAGCATTTATTAATAGATTGGCGCTGGGGTGAAGCATATTTTGCACAAAAATTATTGGATTTTGATTTTGCAGCAAACAATGGCGGATGGCAGTGGGCGAGTGGAAGCGGATGTGATGCTGCCCCTTATTTTAGAGTTTTCAATCCAAGATTACAAACAGAAAAATTTGATAAGCAATTACAATATATCCGCAAATGGATACCCGAGTTAGATAGCTTATCCTATCCTCAACCCGTTGTGGTGCATGAGCAAGCAAGGGTAAGGGTCTTGGCTGCTTATGCGAAAGCGTTAAAGCCTTAAATACATAAAATCAATTCAATAATAACACGGAACATTATTTTGAATTCGAACTATGAACGGACTATTTGATTGTAGACTTCTTCTAATTTTGCAATTGCATTTTTACCAACTTCACCCATTTGAATACTAAAATCATTCACATATAAATTAATGTGTTGACGCATTACTTGCTCAGACATTTCTTGTGAATGAGACTTTACAAATTCAGGAAGTGTTTCGTAACTATTTTTGAATGCATATTCTACACTTTCTTGAATCAATGCATCCATCATTATAATTTCATCCTGCGGTTGATCCTTTCTTGCAATAATACCACCTAATGGAATAGGTGCATTAAAACTGGTTTCAAAATGATGACCCAAATCCATCCATTTGCTTAAACCTTTATCTGCGTATGTAAATCTGTTTTCGTGGATGATCACACCAGCATCTACCTTACCTGAAAGCACCGCTTCTTCTATTTCATTGAAGACTAAAAAAACTTTATTTTTCACATCCGGGAAGGCAAGACTAAATAATAAATGTGCGGTGGTATCCATCCCAGGAATCGCAACACGCATGGTAGTTGCATCTGGTTTCCCTGACAAATTTAAAAGGTCCTCTTTGTAAATTAGTAAAGGGCCAACACCTTTACCCAATGCACCGCCACTCTCTAATAGTTGGTATTGATTTTTTATTTTTGGCCAAACCCCATAACTAATTTTAGAATAGGGTAGCTTGCCCTCTAAGGCCCACTCATTCAGGGTTTGCACATCTTCCAAGTGTAATTTAAAATCATAGCCCTTGGTGTCAATTTTATGATTGACTAAGGCGTCAAAAATAAAAGTGTCATTGGGGCAAGGAGAAAAACCGATATCAATGGTAGGCATATAGCTAGGTTGTTCGGTATTAAAAAGCTTGAGTCGATAAAGCGTCTAGATAATGCATCACAGATTCATTTAAATTGTAAATCGCTTCCTGCATTTTCCATTTTGCTTTATTACGTTCACCCACATAATTGGATACCGCACGTATTTGAATAAAAGGAATACTTAAGTCTCTTCCAATATAATGTAAGGCAGCGCCTTCCATGGATTCAATTTGTGCTTTGTGTTTTGCACGATACCGCTCAATGATTTTTTTATCTGTTGTGATGGTATTCACTGTCACACCTTTTTTAGTTGGCAGCTTCAGCAGATTGTATTGATTCAAAAAATTATTCGGTAAAGATTTTTTTTCAAAGGGTGCATCATTGGCGCTATCTAATTTTAAATCAAATAGGTCTTTCCATTGTTTATTTTCAGTCACACCAATATCACCAATCACATCATCCTTTATCACAAATACTTTGCCCAAAGGAATCTTTGGATCTAAGCTACCAGCGATGCCCATTTGGATGATTAAAGTTGGTGTTTCTTGTACCACCATTTTCATTAAAGAAACACTACTTGCAAGCATGCCCACACCAGATTCATGAAACCCAACAGAGAACTTTTTGTTCGGTGTAACGAATTTTGGGTTGATTTTTTGGAAAAGGGGCATCCATTCCCCATTGGTTGCTGCAGATATAATGATTCTCATGGGTTAAAGTTCCATCAAATTTATATCTTTGCAAAAAGAAACGGTGATGGTATACCTAACTCGAGTGGAACATTTTAACGCAGCCCATAAATTAGCCAACCCAAATTGGTCTAAGGAAAAAAATGAGGAAGTGTTTGGGGTTTGTGCAAATGAGAATTGGCATGGACACAACTATGAGTTAATGGTGACGATTAAAGGGACACCTAATCCTGAAACTGGCTTCTTATTTGACGTAAAAAAACTAAGCATCCTTATTAAGCAACATGTGCTTGATCATCTAGACCATAAGAACCTAAATTTAGACGTGCCTTTTATGGCAGGGAAATTATGTTCCACCGAAAATCTGGCGGTTGCCATTTGGGAACAGTTGCAACCACATATTCCTAAGGAGGTGCAACTCCATTGCGTCAAATTATACGAGACCCAACGTATCTATGTGGAGTATTTTGGATAATTTTTTCCTAAAATATTTAACAAAACCCCCGTTTATCCCATTTTACCCTTTTTGTTTAATTTATTTATGTTTTTGTTAAACAATATTGAATCATCCTTGTTCTATATATTGTAACTTTATCCTCTTAATTCAGGAACTATGGAACATCAAGTGGCGGTATATCGAAAGGAGCATTTTAATGCCGCACACAAATTGTATTGTGCCGATTGGACAGACGAAGAGAACAAGCGTGTTTTTGGTGCTTGTAGTAATCCTAATTATCATGGACATAACTATGACTTGATTGTAAAAGTAGTAGGTGTACCCGATCCAATTACCGGATTCGTGATTAACACCAAGGACTTAAGCAAAATTGTTGGAGAAGAAGTTATTGCCCGATTCGATCACAAAAATTTAAACCTAGACACCGAGTTGTTTAATAATTTAAATCCATCTGCAGAAAACATTGCGATTGTGATTTACAATTTATTAAGACCTCGTATTGCCGAGCAATTGGCATTAAAAATTCGACTTTATGAAACAGAAAGAAACTTTGTTGACTACCCCGCTTAGCGAACAAAAAATTGAATTAAGCCATTTAATCATCGAAGAAATGGGTGATGAGCATAAAGCAAGCTCAGTAGACACGCCATTGCGTGCAGATGCTTTTGATAAAACAGATGAAGAAAAAATTGCTATTATAGAACCGCATTTTAGAGCCATCATGGAAACTCTAGGGATGGACTTAAATGACGATAGCTTAAGAGGCACACCACTTAGAGTGGCAAAAATGTATGTGAAAGAATTGTTCCAAGGTTTGAATCCAGCTAACATGCCAAGCATGACCTTGTTTGAAAATAAATTTCAGTACAATGAAATGTTGGTCGAAAAAAATATCAATTTCTACACCAATTGTGAACACCATTTTGTGCCTTTCTTTGGTAAAGCACATGTGGCTTATATCAGCAGTGGTAAAGTGATTGGTTTAAGTAAATTAAACAGATTGGTAGAATATTTTTCTAAGCGTCCACAAGTGCAAGAGCGTTTGACAATGCAAATTGGTAAAGCATTACAGACTGTTTTACAAACACAAGATGTAGCTGTTTATTTAGATGCAAAACATTTATGTGTTGCAAGTAGAGGCGTAAAAGATGATAGCTCCAATACCATCACTGGTTTTTATGGTGGTAAGTTCCAAGAAGAAAGTACAAAGGCTGAATTCTTAAAATATTTAGACATCAATGCCTAAATGGTTTGGTTCATAGTTTGGTTATAAGTTAGTTTGTAAGTAAATGGTGGAGCCTAGCTTCACCATTTTTATTTGTATAATGGATGCTTTGATTTATTTTTGGCCAAACGATTGAATATGTCAAAACATGCATTTGTATTCCCAGGTCAAGGAAG
>JBIKJM010000012.1:0-13161 GCA_044360985.1 Sediminibacterium sp.
AAATTGAGGGTTTTTCCGTATTTTGCGTTCCTAAAAAAAGACTAGAACCCATGGAGTATAACAAATTGATTTCCGTTTCAGGCATGTCAGGTTTATTTGAATTATTAACGAGCAAAAGTGACGGCGCTATTGCTAGATCCTTAGAGACCAATGCGACCCAATTTATCAGTTCTAGAGCCTATCAATTCTCTCATTTAGAGAGCATTGAAGTGTTTACAACGAAAGAAAATGTGTTTTTGGCAGAAGTATTTATTGCCATGGGCAAATCAAAAGAAGCCCTGCCTAATGAGAAAGATGCCAAAGCAACTCAAGCCTATTTTAAGAAAGTATTCCCTAACATGGATTTTGAGCGTGTTTATGCCAGTGATATGAAGAAAATGGTGAAGTGGTTTGCTCAATTAGAAGCGCATAAAGTAACACCAACCTTACCAGAATTGGACGAAGAAGAAACTGAAGCATAAGCAACCGAAGATAAAGTATCGCCCTTGTATTAAAAAGCTAAAAAAAGGCTTATCAATTATCGGTAAGCCTTTTTTTATGCTTAAATTGCCCTATATAAATTCGACATGAAAAAAATAGTATTAAGTAGCTTATTGTTCATTGGATGCATTGCCACTTTGGATGCACAAAAAATGAGTGAAAAAAAGTGGGTTAGAAAACAATTTTCTGCCCTAAACTTGAATGAAAAGATTGGCCAGTTGATGGTCATCAGAGCCCATAGCAACTGGTCACAAAATAAAATTGATTCTATATCCGCTTTAATTCAACAATACAATGTAGGTGGATTGTGTTTTTTTCAGGGTGGTCCCATTCGACAAGCGATGCAAACCAATGCCTACCAAAGTGTTGCTAAGACACCTTTATTCATTGCCATTGACGCGGAATGGGGTATAGGTATGCGCTTAGATAGTGTGGAATCATTTCCAAGACAACTTTCGATGGGTGCATTTGCATCGAGTGATTTAGTGTACCAAATGGGTGCTGCTATTGCTGATCAATGTAAAAGATTGGGGATCCAAATTAATTATGGTCCAGTGATCGATATCAATAACAATCCATCAAATCCTGTGATCAATGATCGCAGTTTTGGTCAGAGTAAATCAAAAGTGATTCAACAAGGGGTTGCATATATGAAAGGCATGCAAGACAATGGGATCATGGCTACCGCAAAACATTTTCCTGGACATGGGGATGTGAATGTGGATTCTCATTTTGATTTACCAGTCATTAATAAGTCAAGAGCTGCATTAGACACGCTTGAGCTTGAACCATTCAAAGCATTGATCAATGCAGGTATTGAATCTATTATGGTGGCGCATTTATCTGTTCCAGCGATTGACGATAGACCAAAATATGCCACTTCTATCTCTCCTAAAGCAGTCAATGGATTATTGAAAAAAGAATTAGGATTCAAAGGAATAAGTGTGACTGACGCGATGGATATGAAAGCGATTGCAAACTACTTCCCACAAGGAGAAGCCAATGTTCAAGCCCTTCTGGCAGGAAACGATATGTTATGTTTGCCAGGAGAGGTTGGACAATCCATCGATAAAGTAAGAGAAGCGGTGAAAGAAAGAAGGATTAAACGTTCTGAAATCAATACGCGCGTTAAAAAAATATTAGTAGCTAAATATAAATACGGATTAGATGTGTCAAAACAAATTGACACCACCAATATCATTGCAGATTTAAATCAATCTGTCGGCATCATCAATGCGGCGATGGCGCAACAATCACTTACATTTTTAAGGGCTACCAATAGTCCAATATTAAATAATAAGACAGCTTACCTTGCCTTTAATGCAAAATCAGCAACCGCATTCACCACATCAATTGCAAGCGCATACGGTGTAAAAGTTTTTTATACTAGTGGAAAAGATGCAACCGAATTGGCTTTAATCAATGATAGTCTAAAAGCATATAATCAAGTGCTTGTTGGCCTACATGGATATAGCAGAAGGCCTGCAAATCATTTTGAGATACCTGCAGCAACCTTGCAATTTTTGAACGAAAAAGGGCATGAAGATTGGATACATTTAATTTTTGGAAATCCCTATGCTGTTGGTGATTTTAATACAATCAATAATATTTTATTTGCTTTTGAAGATACTAAACATAGTCATGCTGCAGTGCAAAAATGGCTTGAAGGAAAATTACAAGCAGGAGGAACTTTACCGGTTACCATCAGTCCTGAACTTCAATATGGCATGTCTTCTGAGGCAGCATTAAAAAAAAAATTCTAGTCCAAGAAGTTCTTCCAGCAATTATTGATCAAGTAAAGCTGGCAAAAATAGATTCAATTGTGGCAGATGCAATTAGTCAATCAGCAATTCCTGGATGTCAAGTATTGGTAGCTAAAAACAATCAAATTGTTTTTAATAAAAGCTATGGCACCATTGCTGGAAACGGATCTCCCTTTGTGACCAATGCTACTTTATATGACCTTGCTTCTGTCACAAAAACCAGTGCTACGACGGTTGCCATCATGAAATTGGTAGAGGAAGGCAAAGTGGATATTGAAAAAACAATTGGTGACTATTTGCCATGGGTGAAAGGCAATGCAAAAGCAAAAATTAAATTAAAGGACTTGCTTTTGCATGAAGCTGGCTTGTATCCATACATTAAATTTTACGAATCACTACTAAACTCAGACGGCAGTATCAATTCAAAATGGATTGTACCTGTGCAAGAGGCATCCCACCAAATGATGGTCAGTCCAGGAAAATTCCTTGCCAATAACTGGATGGATAGCATTAGATTAAAAATATTAAATAGCCCAGTATCAGCTCCAGGTAAATACATTTATAGTGACAATGATTTTATTTTTTTAGGCAATATTGTAGAACAAGTTACCGGGATGAGTCTTCAGGATTATTGTACAAAAACATTCTATGGCCCAATGCAAATGCGCAGTACAGGTTTTTTGCCACTTGAAAGAGCAGATAAATCAAATATCGCTGCATCAGAACTAGACAACTATTTTAGAAAAGAACTCATTCAAGGTTCGGTGCATGACGAAGGTGCTTCCACCATGGGCGGGATCGCTGGACATGCAGGATTATTTAGCAATGCCACTGATTTAGCAAAATTGTATATGATGTTATTGAATGGAGGACAATGGGATGGTCAAAACTATTTAAACCCATCCACTATACAATTGTTTACAAGTTATCAATCTGCAACAAGCAGAAGAGGACTTGGATTTGATAAAACTGCAAAAGACAATGCCAGTTCAAAAGATCCTTACCCAAGCTTAAGTGCTCCGCCAGCGGTATTCGGCCACACAGGATTTACTGGGACATGTGTATGGGCAGATCCAGACAATCAATTGCTTTACATTTTTCTTTCAAACAGAGTCTATCCAACAAGAAATAATAAAGCATTTAGTGCACTAAATTTGAGAGCAAAAATTCAAGAACAAATTTATCAAGCGATAAAAAAATAAGATGAAAAAATGGATCTTTATATTAATAGGATGTATTGGTTTAGCTAACCCAATAGAAGCACAATTGCAATTAGGTCCAATAGGAACATGGCGTGCACATTTTTCCAATGAGTCTATCCAGCAAGTTATCAAAGGGGATCAAATTTATGTTGCTGCAGCAAACCAAATCATTCAAATCAATGCAAAGAAAGAGACAAGTTACCTCAACACAACAAATGGCTTGCATGCAACTGGGATAAATAAAATTGCATGGCACCCAATCGAAAATCAACTTATAATTACTTATAAAAATAGCCGCATTGATATTGTTCAGGGTGATCAAATCACTTTGATTGACGATATTCAATTAACTAATTTGTATTCCGATAAAACCATCAACGATCTATTTGTATTGAATAACAATGCTTATCTGTCATGTAATTTTGGAATCGTTGTAATTGACTTAATAAAAAAAGAAATTAAAGCTACCTATTTCCCTAATAACAATCGTCAGACTGTAAAAGTGTTACAAACCCTATCCTATCAAAATAAATTATTTGCGCGAACAGAAAATGGTATATGGTCAACTCTTTTAGGACAAAATAATAGCTGGAGTCAAGAAAATACAATGGGTATTACTGGGATCCAAAATATGTTTTTATTTAAAAACCAGCTCTATTTTAACAACCAACAAAAAGTTTATCCTTATCAAAGCAATATTGCAAGCTATCAAATTAACACTGGCACGATTAATGCAATCGCTGTTGATGAAGACAAAATTTTAGCGAGTGTAAGTTATCAGAATAATGGGGCATTGATTCAACTCAATAGCAATCAAATCCATACAGTACTAATAGACTCATCGACATTGATCAAGCCTTTAGGTGTGCTTAAAGACGGTAATACGATTTGGGTAGCAGACTATCGCAAAGGACTTTATGAAAAAAATGAGCAATCCAAATGGACCCCTCTTGGCGGCCCATTAAGTGAGGCATATGGTAGTAATGCATTCTCAAGTCACCAATTAATTATGAGCTATGGAGCTGATAAAATAGGCCTTTCCAGTTTAAACGAAAAAGGCTGGTCTAATTTGACACAAATTGAAAAGATAAAAATCAATTATGTCAATGCATTATCCATAGATGCTAATGATCAAAGTTGGTGGATTGGTATGGACAATCAGTTACTTCATTATGATCCCAATAAAAAAACGATAGAACAAGCTATACCAAATCCACCTATTGGTACAATCAAATCCATACAACAAAAAACAGATGGCACTATTGCTGTCTTAAAGGAAGGATTTGGCATCGTATTAAAAGAAGGTAACCAATGGAAAAACTATCCAATAGACCCGTCCCTAAATGCTACTAATTTCAAAAAAATAGTCATTGGAAATAATGGTTTGATTTGGATCATTGGGCCAAAACAACAAGGTATTTTTTTGTTTCAAAAACAAAATAATATGCCAATTTGGAAACAATTAAATACCAGAAAAGGTGCTGGTTTTTTACCAAGTATGGAAGTTACGGCCATCACTGAAGATAAAAATGGAAGCATTTGGGTTGGCACAGATTATGGCATTGCCATTTTTCAATGTGATAATATCAATGAAGCTTGTGAGGCGGATTGGCAGAAAGTTGAGAGCAATGGGTTTGTAGGCTACCTTTTTCAAAAAGAAACCATCAATTGCATTAGCATAGATGGTGCAAATCGAAAGTGGATTGGCACCAATAATGGCGCTTGGTTGATTAGTCAAGATGGCACTAAAGTGCTACAACATTTTACGACAGACAATAGCCCACTTCCAGATAATTCAGTCTTATCTATTGGTATTGAACCGACTGACGGTGATGTGTTTTTCTTTACCAAAAATGAAATTATAAGTTTTAAAGGAGAAGCAACTGAAAGTGCAGCGTCACAATCAGCTATCAAAATTTATCCCAACCCCATAGCGCCTAGTTACAATGGTCCTATTTTGATCAAAAATTTAGTCAACAATGCCTTAGTAAAAATTACAGATATTAATGGGCAACTTATGATGCAGACAAGGGCGCTTGGAGGTCAAGCAATATGGAATGGCAGAGACCAATCTCAGCGTAAAGTTGCTTCAGGCATTTACTTAATCTTTGTTCGAGATGATATGGGAAATGAAAAAGCGGTTGGTAAAATAATGATCAGTGCTGGATATTAGTTGGCCGTTAAATCAAATTGTTTAAACATTTTGAACTTCCAAGTATCACGCTCTCCTTGTACCACCCTGTACATTAATTGTCTAATCTTATTGGTGGGCTCTTTAATGGTGGTATCTATTGGATATACTGGGAATTTTCTAAATAAAACGCCTTCAACTAATTTATATTCATCCTTGCCTCTATAGCCTTTGCTTAACTCCATATCATTCAAAATATCGGGAAATAAAATAGGTGCAATTCTTTCGTTGTCTTGAGAACAGATTGGGAAAATACTTTTCTTACCTGCTGCATCTTCAATAAATATAATAACATCAGGAAATCCATCATTGTTTAAATCATCAATTTCTGCTCCAAATACCCTTGCCTTAATTTCTAAAGAAGCTTCTCTGGACTCAGACTTAAATCCAATTGGCCTGATGTTTAAAATATTTCTATCGGGCGTCCGATTTAAACAAAAAATTCTATAACCCGTTTTGCCAATTTTCATGGTACTATCATATTTAGACCAAACCTGTCCAATCAATTGTCCAGAAAAAAGGATCAAGCCAAAAAATAAAATAGTACGCATATCTTAAAATTGATTTTTCAAAGTTAATAGAATAGTTTTAATTTTCCACTAAACCAATAGCATGTCATTTGAATTAAATATTTTAGCGCATGGTGAAAGCAAATGCGTACAGCTGATGGATCAGCAAAACGGAACCTTGATTGAACTTCAATCCAAAGGCGGTTTGATGAACCGTTGGATCGTCAAAAATGAGGGCAAGTCTCTAGAACTTGTATTGGGCAATTCAGGGATGACTAATTTTGAAATGAATGGATTTAGAAGTAGCAAAATGAGTCCTTTTTCATGTCGCGTGGATGGGGGAAAATACCAGTTAGACAATCAAACCTACGCATTCAATAAATTCTATTTAGGGCAGCACGCTATACATGGACTTATTTATGATGCCGAATTTTCCATCCTTTCTACTAAAATACATGAGCAATCCGCAGAAGTCCTGTTCTCATTTGCTTATGAAGGAACTGATCCCGGATACCCCTTTCCATTTGATATACAGATTCAATGGACCCTATATTCAGGCAATTTGATAAGCGTTAAAACATCCGTTGTCAACCAGTCAAATGTTATAATTCCTATGATGGATGGATGGCACCCTTATTTTACTTTAGGTGGTCAAGTAGACCAATACATGCTGGAATTTCAATCGAATGCGAGATTAACAATGCGCGATGATATGATTCCAACTGGGAATATGATTCAAGAAAATAGATTTGAGAACGGTTTATTAATTGGACATACACATTATGATGATTGTTTTTTACTAGACCCAAAACAAAATAAGATTCAACTTAGCTATGAGGGAAAGTCAATCACAGTAAGTCCTATACACAATTACCCTTACTTACAGTTATATACCCCCGAGGATCGAAAAAGTATTGCCATTGAAAATTTAAGTGGGGCACCCGATTGTTTCAATAATAAAATGGGGCTCCAAAAATTGGAACCCCAAGAAAAAATTTATTTTGAAACAAGTTATCAATTTAAAACTACATCATAGCAGTAATACTAATTTCAACATTGACATTTCTAGGCAACCCTTTTACAGCCACAGTTTCACGAGCAGGAAAGTCAGCACTGAAATAACTGCCATATACTTGGTTCACTGCTGCAAACAAATCCATACTACTTAAAAAAATACTAGTCTTCACAATATGATCAAAATTGATTTTAGCTTCATCTAATATGGCTTTAATATTCTCCATTACCTGAGTCGTTTCGGCTTCGATCGAAGACAAAACCAGTTCACCAGTTGCTGGATCAAATGCTATTTGACCACTCGCAAATAAAAAACCGTTGGCTATTACAGCTTGGCTATATGGACCAATAGGTGCGGGTACTTTATTGGTTTGGATGATTTGTTTAGACATATATTTTATTTTTGAATTGCAATTTCTAATTTTTTGAGCAAATCCAGCCTATTTTTGCAATACAATTTTACGACTTGGCTAATTTATTGATTATAGACACCGCTTCGGAAGAAGCCATTATTGCATTGAGCAAGGACGACAAGATCATCGCCGAACTTGCCAATAAGGAGATGCATAGTCATGCCAGCTTCATTCAAGTCGCAATAGCCAATCTATTAGCCGAGCAACAAATGGCAATCAGTGCATTAGATGCTATTGCAGTAACCTTAGGACCAGGAAGTTATACTGGATTAAGGGTTGGGTTAGCCACTGCAAAAGGTATTGCCTATACTTTACAAAAGCCACTCATAGGCTTATCCACCTTGAGCGCTTTGGCCACTGCTGCTATTCAACTTGTGCCCAGTACAATGGAGCCCCCATTTCAAATTTTTGCAATGATAGATGCAAGGAGAATGGAAGTATTTGGAGCGGTCTTTGATCCATTCTGTAAACCAATCCTACAGGAACAGGCAATGGTGCTTGACCAAGCAAAATGGAGCAGCTTGATCCTTCAGCCAACCATTTGCATTGGCAATGGACAGGCAAAAACAAAAGATTTCACAGCACCACATCAAGTAATTTATCTGGAAGGTCATTATACGAGTCAAGTACTACTAGATATGGCATTGACAAAATTGAACGCTGTCCAATTTGAGGATTTGGCCTATGTTGGTCCTAATTACCTTAAGGAGGTTTACATTATACCAGCAAAATAATTTTAACATATAAAAAAAAATTATGTATTAATTATTCATTAACTTTGTTTTCTAACACAATTCATAACCCCCAATATGTAATTTGTCATGAATCAATCATTACCCTTGCTACAATTAGCCAATGGCACCACACCATTAAAAGTGGATTTAATTCATAGTAAAAAAGCTGCTATGATTTTAAGAGCCCTGAATCACAAACTACGTCAGCAAATTTTAAAATTAATTGACGAGCATCAGAAAATGACTGTAACAGAAATCTATGTAAAACTTAGATTAGAACAGTCAGTTGCCTCACAACATTTAGCCATTTTAAGAAGAGCTGGTATTGTTGTAACTGTCCGCGAAGGAAAATTTATTTTTTATATGGTAGACTACAATCGTCTTGAACAAGTGAACCAATTTGTAGAACAATTAGTTGGATAGTATGGAGTTAAGCTTAGCTCAATTTTTACAATTATCTAAAGACGATTCGGTTCAAATCATTGATACTAGAACGGATGTTGAATTTTTACAGGGTTATATTCCTAGCTCCATTCATATTGCTTTAGATGAAATAAAAACGCTGAATGCCCTTAAGATAATTGAGCAAGATTGCCCTATTGTTTTAGTGTGTACCCAAGGCACTGAGGAAATACTGATAAAACGTTTTGAACTTTTAGGATACACCCAAGTAAAAGGTTTTTTACAAGGAGGTTTTTCAACATGGTCGGAAGCGGATCAAAAGATTGATTTAATCATTGAAGTGGAAGTAGATGAACTAGCAATGGATATCCCTTTTGATGAGTACCTAATGATTTTAGACATTCGTGCCGAAGAAGTCTATGACAAGGCACATATCAAAGACTCCATCCATCTTCCATTAATTGAATTTGGTGACCCTGGTGCGATGTCAGAACTAGACGAACATTTTAATATTTATATCATAGACGATTTAGGTAAACAGCTATTGCTAGCAGCCTCAGTATTAAAAAAACAGGGCATTCACAATATTAGAATTGTTCAGGATGGATGGGATGCGGTTGAGTTTTTGAAAAATAAATTCAAGATTGTCGCCTCACCAAAAAAGAATCTTTCTGAAGACCAAGAGTATCAATAACGCATCTCATTCAAGTTCAAATTTTTCTTAATTCAGCTATTAATTATTCCACTACTAGGTGTCCATACTTAGCTGCATCATAAGGATAACGCCATCTGCGGTGACTCCATAAATAATTAGCAGGATCTTGTTTTATTTTATCCTCCAATATTTTAACATAAAGCGCGGTTAATTGCCCATCTTTAAAATAATTGGGTACTGTGGTCATGACTTCGTAATGTGCATGATAATAGCCCCTCTTAGTGCTATAAAAATGAATAAATACTTGTGCTGTATTATTAAGCTTAGCACCTTTTTCTGGACCTTTCACAAAAGGTGTTAATTGTCCAAAGAATGGGACCCAAAAAGCAGCTTTAGGATTACCAGGATTTTGATCCGCAGCCAAAGCCATTGCATAATGCCCACTAGTAGCATATTGATGGAACTGATTTTTAAAATTAGTAGCAGGTATCAAGATGCTGCCATATCTTTTACGCATATCCAAAATTAAACGATCAAAATAACGATTACTTAAAGGCATATAGACCCCAATAAAAGGATACTTCCCATATTTTGCGGCTCCCCAATTGGCAAATTCCCAATTGAAAAAATGTCCTGCCATTATTTGAATATTTTGACCAGTTGCATAGATCTCATTGAGCACTTCTACATTGGATGTGAATCGCTTATTAAAACTTGCATCAGACATCGAGATCAACTTAATGGTCTCAAAAAATGAGTCTGTAAATTTTTGGTAAAATTCTTTTGCTATTTGATTGCGTTCTTGAATAGTTTTATTTGGAAAAGCAATGGATAAATTATGCTGCACTATATCCAATCTGTATTTTAAAATCTTTCTCAATAAAAAAGCGACTCCATCACTTAATACATATACAACAGGCCATGGAATCAATGAAGTCAAATAAAAAAAAGCGTAGAAAATGTGATACATAAAATAATTATTTACTTGGCTCAATCCAAGCATTGTGTTCTTTAAGTAATACAATTAATTCATCTACTGCAACATTGCTATCAATATTGCGCTTCATCACTTCTTTGCCTTTATATAAAGTAATCTTTCCTACCCCACTCCCAACATAACCAAAATCAGCATCTGCCATTTCTCCAGGGCCATTCACAATACAGCCCATGATCGCTATTTTTAGGCCTTTTAAATGATTCGTGACTGCTCTTATTTTTGCTGTGGTCTCTTGAAGTTCAAACAAAGTTCTTCCACAACTCGGACAAGAAATATATTCTGTTTTAGAAATTCTAGTTCTTGTCGCTTGTAAAATTCCAAATGCAGTGGTATTCAACAACTGCTCGATACTTGAATTATTAAAATAATTACGGCCAGATACATTGGAACCATGCACGCTTACATCATAGGTAGCTTGACTCAATCCTAAAGAAATCCCATCTCCAATCCCTTCTAAAAACAATGCGCCTGTTTCAATCGCAAAATGAATCAAGTGTTCATCTGTGGTTTGCCATTGACTATCTGTCACTAAAATAATAGGTTGCTTTATATTCAATTGCATTAGTTTGATCGCCATTCTTCTGACCGCTTGCATAGCATTGTTGCATTGACTACTCAAACAAAAAACAACAGCGTCATCTTTTGCAATTTGTAATAACAATTCATCTGCAATGGGTTGCAGATCACTATAACAATCTATTTGAACAAAATTAAGTTGCGGATGTTTTGCATCTAAGGCGATAAAGGAAGCAGCATCTATGATTGGATGGTACTTTTCTGTATTGTTGGCTAATGCACAAACAGCGGGGCTTGCTACAATACTTAGGGTTCCAGGCAAATTAAAATCTAAAGGTTTGTTACCAATAAAAACATAATCAGCAGCTGCATCCGAGATCGTCCATTTATCTGTAGCTGCATCATAGGTATAACCAATCGCTACTAAGTCTGTTGTTTTAATTGTAGATAGATGACTTAAATCTGCAATCACCACAGGCACTTGTTTGCCACCAATATTGCGCACCGCATTGGTTGCACGTCTTGTATATTCAAAAGGACTATAAGGCAACTGTGTCAGTTCAGGGACCATCGCTGTATTCACTTCTGACAACTGATTGTACCTTTTAACTAAATCTACACAAACTGGAATTTCCAATTCAGGGTCTTCTGTTAAACTCACTCTGATGGTATCGCCAATACCATCTTCTAATAATGTACCAATGCCTATTGCACTTTTAATTCTTCCGTCTTCTCCATCACCAGCTTCCGTTACACCTAAATGCAATGGGTATAATTCATTGAACTCTTGATGCATTTGTTGAATCAATAATCGATAGGCTTGCACCATTACTTGAGGATTACTTGATTTCATACTCAAAATAATTTGATGATAATCCAAGCTTCTCGCAATTCTTAAAAATTCCATCGCACTCTCGACCATACCAATGGCTGTATCGCCATATCGACTCATGATACGATCGCTTAAAGAACCATGGTTGGTGCCAATACGCATTGCAGTGCCCTGTTCTTTACAAATAAGCACCAAGGGTGAAAATCTTTCTCTGATGCGTTCAATTTCTTCTAGGTATTCCGCATCGGTATAATCAATTTGTTCAAATTTCTTTTTGTCCACATAATTACCTGGATTCACTCTTACTTTTTCTACAATTCTTGCTGCAATTTCAGCTGCATTTGGTGTAAAGTGAATGTCCGCAACCAATGGAGTATGGTATCCTTTGGAATGAAGGATGGCTTTAATATACGCTAAATTCTCTGCTTCTTTTTTACTTGGGGCTGTTACACGAACCAGTTCTGCACCTGCTTCAATACAACGAATGACTTGAGCGACGGTTGCATCCGTATCCATCGTATCAGTGGTGGTCATGGTTTGAACACGAATTGGATGTCCTCCACCAATAATTAAATCACCTACTTTTACAGGTCTTGTTTGGATGCGCTTATAAGATGTCAATGATTCAGAATAGTATTGCATAAAACTTGCTTATAAATAATGAATAGTGCTTTATCGAACGCCTTTAAAGAATCCTTCTTTGAGCAATATCGCTTTCAACAAATTAATATTTCTGTTCTTAAGATCCAACCCATCGGTTGCACTTGTATGCAAGACAAAGAAATAAGGATGCAGGTTTTCTTCGATATACCCAATCACCCATGCTTGATTGCCAAGCGCAGTATCTGTTGCCACTAAATAACTTAATTGATAATTTGAGTTTTGCTCTTTCAAGATCATTTTTCTAAACAACTCTTGGCTGCGTTTTTGAAAAGGTAAGCCTTTAAAATACAATCTTTTGATAAATCCAAGTTGTTCGTCTGCTGTGATCAATAAGGATTCGTCCTTCCAAAAACCATCCATATTCGCACTCACAATACCCTTGCCATAATGAATAGAATCAATTTCTTGTAACAAAGTAGTTCTACCAATTTGTTGCACGAGCTGCTGGTAATAAATAGTAGAGTCAAGTGATACCCATGTATTTGTATCCGCATTGAGTTGACCTTGATCAAAACCAATTAAAATTGGCAATGCGAAAAAAGTGTTCAAAGGCGCATAACCACTATCCTTGTAGGCCGATAAATTATGCACTGTAAAGGCTTCACTACTATTTTCCATTAAAGCAAAACTTCCTTGCATACCTGCACTATCAATCTGTTGACCGATGGATGCACTAATTTTTACATTATTTGGCGTACAAGCAAATGCACTTATACTTAAAACGAGGATGACAAAAATCTTTTGCATAATAAAAATTGAAAAGGCTATGAAACAAAATACACTCCACAAG
>JBIKJM010000142.1:0-4295 GCA_044360985.1 Sediminibacterium sp.
CTACAAATTGTAG
Source organism: Sediminibacterium sp. (assembly GCA_044360985.1). Classification (GTDB taxonomy): domain Bacteria; phylum Bacteroidota; class Bacteroidia; order Chitinophagales; family Chitinophagaceae; genus Sediminibacterium. Next base: position 14 of record JBIKJM010000142.1, read on the forward strand.
GAACACAAAAAGATAAATCCATAGTATATCTACAAAATGCCAATAAATGGATGCTAATTCCACCGGCAAGGCATTGTAAAATTTTGTTTTCACAGAATAAGCTCTTAAAAAGATAATTGCAAGGGCAATGACCCCACCCACCACGTGGAGGATGTGTAAGCCAGCGATCACCAATAAAAAAGAACTCGCTGAATTGCTTCTAGGACCAGTAAGAGCGATGCTATTGGCCTCTAAAGCACCAAATCCCATTATCTGAGTCACCACAAAGACAAGACCTAAAAGCACGGTTAACGTAATGAACCCACGGTATTGACCCATCTGACGTTCTTTGAACTTCTTCAAAGCCATTTGCATGGTCACACTACTTAATATGATGACTAATGTAGAGTACCAGAACACCACCGGCAATTCAAAGTCCAGCCAATTGGCCTGTCCTTTTTTGACAATATAAGCACTGGTCAAGCCTGCAAAAAGCATGATAATACTTCCCAATCCTACCCAAAGGATAAATTTATAAGGATGTGCTTTTTTTATTTCTGTACTCATAATTGTTTTTTAAATTTTATTTGCCATTAATGCCAAATAAACAATTGGTAAATAAATGTAGCTGCTAAACATCACGCGACGTGCCGCAGGCACACCCATGTTTTGATATAAACGCACACATTGAACCACCATAAAAATATTCGCCACCATAACCACCCACATACTCCACTCTCCCGTGATTTTAAAATAGTTTGGTAAGAAACCAATTGGCACCATCAACACCGCATACATCACCGCTTGTAAAGCAGTGAACTTAGTAGGCCCTTTATCTGCTGGCAATAATTTAAATCCCACTTTAGAATAATCTGTATGTGATACCCAAGCAATCGCCCAAAAATGTGGGAACTGCCAAAGAAATTGAATTAAAAATAAAGCGTAACCACCCGCGTTGGAATAAGTTTTACCATCTACAATAAAGGTTGCAATTGGACTGAATTCATTGGTTGCAGCAACCCATCCAATTAAGCAAGGGATGGCACCCGGAAAAGCACCTACCAACACTGCAATTGAATTGATTTTTTTGAGTGGCGTGTAGATGAAAGCGTATAAGAATAAACTTAATGCACTCAACACGGCAGACAAGGTATTGAATTGATAGGCCATTAAACCTACACCAACTATACCAGCGATGATGGCAAATGCGTAAGCATTTTGCTGAGACATTCTACCAGAAGCCACAGGACGATTCGCTGTGCGCTTCATCTGTGCATCGGTGTCTTTTTCTACCGCCTGATTAATCGCATTGGCACTACCCGTAATACAAAGACCTGCAAAAGTTAAGATCAAAATATTCCACCAATCAAATACTACAATATTTGGAGCAATCTGATAACAAATTACACAGGTAAAGACCACCGTAAAACTTAGGGTGAACTTCATCAACTGCGCGTAATCTTTTATAATTGCTTTCACAGTTTAGTGGGTCGACTCATCCGCACCAACAGGTGTTGTTTGTTGAATGAAATCTTTTCCATCCTTACCATAATCATATGCCCAACGGTGTACTTCTGGTATTTCACCAGGCCAGTTACCGTGACCAGGACGGATTGGCGTAGTCCACTCTAATGTATTTGCTTCCCAAGGATTTTGAGTAGTCACTTTACGTCCTTTGAAAATAGAATAGAAAAAGTTCATCAAGAATAAAATTTGCGCCGCAAATACAATCATAGAAACAATTGTGATGAACTTATTCAATTCAGCAAATTGCTTAAAACTTTCCCAAATACTAAAATCAAAATAACGACGTGGCATACCAGCTAATCCTTCGTAGTGCATTGGCCAGAAGATCAAGTACGCACCAGCCATCGTTACCCAAAAGTGGATATAACCAAGTGTGTTGTTCATGAAACGACCATACATTTTAGGGAACCAGTGGTACACACCAGCAAACATACCAAACATAGATGCCACACCCATTACAATATGGAAATGCGCAATTACGAAATAAGTATCATGCAAGTGAATATCTAAAGCAGCGTTTCCTAACCAAATACCTGTTAAACCACCAGAGATAAATAAACTCACAAAACCAATTGCGAATAACATACCTGGAGTGAAACGGATATTACCTCTCCACAAAGTCGTCAACCAGTTGAATACTTTGATAGCAGAAGGAACCGCGATTAATAAAGTTAATAGTACGAATACAGAACCCAAGAAAGGATTTAATCCTGTAACGAACATATGGTGCGCCCAAACTAGGAAGGCCAATGCAGCAATCGCAAACAAAGAACCTAACATGGCCATGTAACCAAAGATTGGTTTACGAGAACTCACAGACATAATCTCAGAGACCATACCCATGGCAGGTAATAAGATGATGTAAACTTCTGGGTGACCTAAGAACCAAAATAAATGTTGGTATAAAATTGCAGATCCACCTTCATTCGGTAAAGCACCTACACCATTCACAAAAATATCAGATAGATAGAATGAAGTACCAAAGTTTCTATCAAAAATTAATAAGATCATACCAGACAACAATACTGGGAAAGACAATACACCTAATACTGCTGTAAAGAACAATGCCCAAATAGTTAAAGGTAAACGTGTCATGCTCATACCCTTGGTACGCATGTTTAAAATAGTAGCGATATAGTTCAAGCCACCTAATAAAGAAGAGACAATGAATAAAGACATGGCGATAATCCATAAGTCCATACCTGTCTTAGAACCAGGAGAGGCATCTCCTAATGCAGACAATGGAGGATACGCAGTCCATCCACCGCTGAATGGCCCTGTCTCTACAAACATAGAAGACAACATCACAATACTTGCAACAAAGAAGAACCAGTAGCTCAACATATTCAAAAATGGAGACGCCATATCTCTTGCACCAATTTGCAATGGAATTAAGAAGTTGGCGAAGGTTCCAGATAAACCTGCTGTCAATACAAAGAATACCAATACGGTTCCGTGCGTGGTTACTAAAGCATAGTAGGCTTCTGGCGTGATTTGACCGCCCTTCGCCCACTTACCTAAAAGTGATTCTAACCAAGGAAAACTTGCATCAGGATAACCTAATTGCAAACGGAAAAGCACACTCATTAAACCACCTAATACTGCCCAAACCATACCCGTGATCAAGAATTGCTTCGCGATCATTTTATGGTCCATGCTAAAAACATATTTAGACAAAAATGTTTCATGGTGTTCGTGGTGTCCATGATCATCATGACCGTGTGCATCATGATGTGCTGCACCGTGTACATGTACGTCTTCAATAATTGCTGCTTCGTTACTCATACCGTTTTATTTAAAATATTTTTAAATTACATTTTTGCTACTGCAGTTTTTGCAGTGCTATCAGTTGTTTTTGCAGAAGATGCTGCCGGCACATTACTAGGATCCTTCTCTGGGAAAGCCACTAAGTATTGCGCTTTTTGCTTAGCCATCCACATATCATACTCTTCCTGCGTAACCACTTCTACAATCCCTTTCATAGAGTAGTGACCGTTTCCACAAATTTGATCACAAGAAATCTCATAAGCAAAATTAGGATTACCCGTTTTTTCTTTCATCTCTGCAGTTGTGAACTTAGGTGTAAACCACATCGTTGTTGGAATACCAGGAACGGCGTCCATCTTTAAACGGAAATGAGATAAACCTACGTCATGAATTACGTCTCTAGAACCAATGATTAATTTAACAGGAGTACCTTTTACCACATACATGGTTTGTTCTGTTAAGATATCGTCTTGTGCTAATTTATCATCCCATACAATACCAACTGAATTCACAGCAGGATCAATGTTCTTGTAATATTTTTTACCAAATACGGCGTCCTTTCCTGGGTAACGGAAGATCCAACCAAATTGCTTTCCAGTTACTTCTACCACCATCGCATTCTTAGGCGCTTCACCAGTAAAGAAGAACCAGTTACGTAAACCAAATACAACCAATACCGTTAAAGTGATGGCAGGGATTGCAGTCCAGATTAATTCCAACTTTGTGCTATGCGCAAAGAAGAACGCTTTTCTGTTGTCATTCTCTTGGTATTTATAAGCAAACCAAAATAATAAAAATTGTGTGGCAATAAATACGATCCCAGTAACAGCTAAAGTGATCCAAATCATTTGGTCTACTTTTTCTCCTTGGATACTTGCCGATTCTTGGGCTAACAAAGTCTTGTCAAAAAGATACTCATTACATACATATATACCTACAAAGCCTAACACCATAAACGCGATCATTAAAAAACCATTGATCTTGTTACTTTGTTTGCGGGCAACTTCTT
>JBIKJM010000143.1:0-4275 GCA_044360985.1 Sediminibacterium sp.
CTCCCTGTATCATTTTATCAATCGATCTAATGGCATGTACAATCGATGCCTGATCTTTATTTTGAAAATAGTTTCGAAATAAAACTTGTATAGAAAATGTCTGTGGAAATTTTGGTGCAGCACCAAACCCACCCCATTGTGTATCTGCGTTTTGCAAGACCCTCTGTGCAATCAATTGAAATTCGTCATTCGTAGCAACTGCTTCGAACGCTTGACTTTGCAATGCTTTGATATTGCTTTGCAACAGATGCTGTGTTAAATGTGTAGCTTGCTCGACCAGCTTTTCTCTGTTACTATCAAAAGCAGCATGTACGCCTTTTAAAACATCCATCCAGGATGCACGATTTTGCATAGCCTGTGGCGGAAAATAAGTCCCCCCATAAAAGGGTTGCCCATTGGGTAATAAAAAAATATTCAAAGGCCATCCACCTGAGCCAGTCATTGCCTGTAATGCGTCCATGTAAATATGATCTATATCGGGACGTTCTTCTCGATCTACTTTTATATTAATGAAATGGGTATTCATGTAATCTGCCACAGCCTCATCCTCAAAACTTTCACGTTCCATTACATGACACCAATGACATGCGGCATAACCAATACTAAGTAAAATGGGTTTATCAGCAGCGGTCGCTGTTGCAAACAATGTATCTGACCATGGCTTCCATTGCACTGGATTGTGTGCGTGTTGCAATAAATAAGGACTTGTCTCCTTGATTAAATCGTTGGTGAAATTTTTATTGACACTCATAGAGTGCAATTTAGTTTATTTCTTTTTAGATGCTTGCGCTAAAAACTGATCAAGACCAGCAAACATACTGGACACTTGAGGACTTGGTACTTTAATATGTAAATTCAACCCTGCATCTTCAATAGCTTTGCAAGTATTTGAACCAAATGCGGCTAGCGTAGTCCCGTTTTGTATAAAATTTGGTTGATTGTCATATAGACTCTTTAAACCACTCGGAGTGAAAAGACAAATGATATCAAAATCGTGTTCTTTCAAAAGTGGTTTAATATCGCTACTTACCGATCGGTACATATAAGCTAAGTCAAAAGTGCAGTGATGGTCTTTTAACCAATTCACAATTTCATTGTCTTGTTGGTTCTCACTACAAACATAAAGAAATTGTTCATTTGCTTTATGTTTGTTCAATACATCAAATAGTTTTTTATTAGATCCATCCGCCCCAAAAAATACTTTGCGCTTTCTGTACATGATAAACTTTTGCAAATACAAAGCAACAGATTCAGTAATACAGAAATATTTTGTGTCTTGACTAATATTCACCTTTAGTTCATCACAAGTTCTAAAAAAATGATCAATCGCATTTTTGCTTGTAAAGATAACTGCAGAATAAGAAGGAATTTCGATTTTAGTTTTTCTAAACTCTTTAGCACCGATTGGTTCCAATTCAATAAAAGGTTTAAAAAATAAAGTCACTTTGTACTTTCTTTCTAAATCAAAATAAGGTGATTTTTCACTCTCCGGCTTTGCTTGTGAAATTAGAATTTTTTTAATGGGCTTAGTCGCAGTTGCCTTTTTGTCTACACTCATTTCTTTTGCCATTTTTAAACTTTCTACAATTAGTAAGTTCCTCCAAAATACTGGACTACTAATTTATATAGAATCAATAGTGGTATTATTTCGAAAGCACAAAGGTAAAGAAAAAAATGGAAGGAGGAGACCTGTAATTTGTTCCTAACAGATGTTAATGAAAATAAGTACCTATATAGGATCAAAAGGACCATCAATAAGCTTGCCCCCCAAGTCGCAAAAGGATGTAAATAGGGTTTTGCAAATGCCAGGATTCCAATGAAAGGGACGAGTAGGATACCCAGCACTTTGTTGATCATGAAAACAACAAATATATAAGTCTGAACTAGTTCAACAGTATTAAACACATAGCCTGCAATTGTTAAACAAATATACTTTCCAAAATACAATCCCAAAAAGAATAAACACATATAAATAAACCCTTCCCAAAAATTGATGGGTAGCAGATGCGCATTAAAAATAACCAATGTCGTCATTAAAGAAAAACTAACAACAAAACCGATGTTCATGATAAAAGAAGCTAAACTATTTTGCAAAAGCTGTTCTCTATTTTGCATCATCCTTAATGAGGATTGACTAAACTGACTAAATAATTTCGCAATATATTGTGGGGCAATTTGAATCAGAAAACTATATAAAAAAATCAATGCAATGACTGCATAAAAAAGAACGTCTTTATCTGGTAGTGAAAATTTTTGTTCTATTTTATACAATACATCCTCTGCATTGGATGATGTTACTTTTTGATTGTACAATTGATAGGGGTTCTTTTTTTTCGCAAAGAAATTCAGGTACAATTGAAGGACATTAAAACTACTATCTTTTGGATCTCTTGGTATGGATTGCAAATACCATGCATCGGCTTGAATGAATGTTTTTGGAATAATTGGTACATACTTTACCCATAAAGTGTCTTTAACCAACACACTATCTTGTATAATGGCGATTGTATCCTTTGCAACCAATATAGTATCTCTTTGACTTGCTTGCCTCAGAAGGGTGAAGCTAGACAAGACAAATAGTCCAATGAAGGCAAATGAAAATTTCTTAATTTGAGCTAACATCTAGTGCAAAAATAAGTATACTAATGCAGAATTAAAGAACAATGCCTAGCTTTGTTGGTAATTCAACTTATGGCAGGCATCTACCTACATATTCCTTTTTGCAAAAAAGCATGTCATTATTGCAATTTTCATTTTTCTACACAGACAGATACGATACAAGCACTTGTAGACGCACTCATTCAAGAAATTGAACTTCAGAAAAGCTATATCAAGGAGCCCATCGAGACTATCTATTTTGGGGGTGGAACACCTTCCCTTTTAAATGAAGCACAATTAAAAGCAATTCTAGCAGCCATTGATACCCATTTTAAAGTTACAACTACCATCGAATGTACTTTAGAAACCAACCCAGACGACATTGATCCAATTAAATTAGCTGCTTGGAAACAATTAGGCATTAACCGTTTAAGTATTGGTATACAAAGCTTTCAGGCCTCCGCATTGACATGGATGAATCGAGCGCATACAGTGGAACAATCTCATGCAGCAATTCAAATGGCGCTGGATGCAGGCATTCATAATTTAAGCATTGATTTGATTTATGGTACGCCTGCTTTAAGTGATCAAGCATTGATGGAAGATTTAGATTGGATTCAACAATACCAAATCAACCACGTTTCTTGTTATGCATTGACAGTAGAAGATAAAACTGCTTTAAAAAAGTTGATCGAGAAAGCGCAAATAGAGGATGTAGACCCAGAAAAACAGGCAAGGCATTTTGAAATCGTTTGCGCAAGATTAATGGCCATGGGGATGGAGCATTATGAAATTTCAAATTTTGCAAATCCCGGTTACAGGAGTCAACACAATAGCAATTATTGGTCTGGCAAAAACTATCTTGGACTTGGCCCATCCGCACATTCATTTAATACCATTTCTAGACAATGGAATATTGCAAACAATGCACTGTATATTAAAAGTATTGAAAATGGACTTTTAAATTTTGAGATTGAAATCCTAACAGAAGCAAATCGTTACAATGAATACATGATGACTAGCTTAAGACGTATGGAAGGATTTGATCTTGATATAATAGCAGCAAAATTTGGGAAGCGCTATCACCAACATAGCATTGCGATGATAAAAGAAATGGATTCTAAAAATATTTTTAATCAAAAGGATAACCAATACAGCCTAAAAGACGAAGCAAAATTCCTTGCAGATGGTATAGCTTCTGATTTCTTTATACTAGGATCTGCTCCAACTCCTTAAAGGTTGCATCGGGTGCCGCTCCTTCCCATAATATTTGATACACTGCATCCATAATCGGAAGCTTTACTTTTAAAGTTTGATTCATAGTATGGATACACTTGCTCGCATTGTAGCCTTCGGCCACCATATTGAGTTCTAATTCTGCTGATCTTACTGAATACCCTTTACCAATCATATTTCCGAAAGTTCTATTTCTACTATGTAATGAATAGCAGGTCACCAATAAATCGCCTAAATAAACAGATGCATTGTGGTTCATGTTACAGCCATCACTCAATTCCTTTTTGGCAATTTCTTTTAATAGTACTTGCATTTCATTGGCACAATTTGCAATAAATACACTTAAAAAATTATCACCATATTCCAATCCATGCGCAATACCCGCCCCTAGTGCATAAATATTTTTTGCTACACCAGCATATTGAACACCAATCACATCCT
>JBIKJM010000144.1:0-4263 GCA_044360985.1 Sediminibacterium sp.
TGAAAATAGTTTCATATAAAAATCCGGCGTTTTTGAACCGGACGGCAAAGGTAGTAAAAAGGGAAGAAAATAGATCAAAAAAGTCCCAAAAAATGAGGCATTGGGAAATCTTAACTAATTGATTTTCAATAAGAAATTGAAGTAGTAAAGAATTCAATTGTTAAGGGGATAGCATTTAAATACAGCCTTCCCTTTTTAGGCACCCATATGCTGGGCAGCAAGCCATCCCGAAGTCCAGGCATGTTGGAAATTAAACCCTCCTGTAATGCCATCTACATCCATCATTTCACCCGCAAAATGAATGCCCGGCACCAATTTACTTTCCATTGTAATGGCGTCTATTTCTGCAAGGTCAACTCCACCACAGGTAACAAATTCCTCTTTAAAAGTGGTCTTTCCTTTGATCGCCAATGACATTCTTGTGAGCAATTGGATGAGCTGTTGTTGATGTGTGTTTTTAAGATCTGCCCACTTTGTTTGTAATGCAATTCCTGCTTCTGTTAACAAATAATGCCAAAGTCTTTGGGGTAGATCAAAAGGATTCTTTGATCCCATTTCTCTTCTCCCTAAATCTTGTCTAAAATTCATCCACTCTAAACGTAAAGAATTTTCATTGTAAATAGGTACCCAATTAATTAAAATATTGCCTTCATAATTTGCATCCGCCATTGCACGAGCGCACCAGGCCGATAACTTAATGGCTGCAGGTCCACTGATCCCCCAATGTGTGATGAGTAATGGTCCTTGTTCTATAAATTTTTCACCCTGCCATTGTATACTAGCTTGCTCAACAGCCAAACCCATGAGTGTCGTAATTTTTTTATCAATCACGTTGAATGTAAACAAGGAAGGAACGGAAGGAATAAAATGATGCCCTAAGGTTTCAATCCATTTAAAATTTTCTGCCTTTACAATACCACCAACAGCAAAACAAATTTGATCGGCTGGTATTGATTTTTTATTCGCACAAATTAATTTGAATTGCGGTTCATTATTTTTATGAGCTTCGTTTTTTTTGACACTTACTACTTCATGATTTAAAAGAATCTCAATTTTATATTGATTCACTTTTTTCATAAAGCAGGCTACGATTGTTTCAGAATCATTGGTGATAGGAAACATACGCCCATCTTTCTCGGTATGTAATTTGACATCGTTTTTCGCAAACCAGTCGATCGTTTGCAAGGTGGCAAACTGATAAAATGCTTTCTTTAAAAAACGTTGTCCTCGGGGATATTTTTGAATTAACTGGTCTACTTCAGGGCATGCGTGTGTTACATTGCATCGCCCACCTCCACTCACACGTACTTTTGACAATAATTTAGAGGACTTCTCAACGATGGTCACATGGCAATCGGGATGCATTTCTGCAATTTGAATCGCACAGAAAAAACCTGCAGCTCCACCTCCTACGACTACAATGTTTTTTGTTTCCATGACGCTATTTTACGAATTAATAGTAAGATGAATTCAAATTGATATTTGCTTTTTCAGCAGCTTCAATCATTGAGAAATCAGATAAAATCAATGCTTCATTTTTCTTCACACAAACATCATGTTCAAAATGCACAGATGCTTTTCCGTCCTGTGTTCTAACAGTCCATCCATCTTCTTCTGTGAAAACTTTATGTGTGCCTAAATTAATCATCGGCTCAATGGCCAATACTAAATTTTCTACCAGCTTCATACCGGTACCTCTTTTACCATAATTAGGCACTTGAGGGTCTTCATGCAATTCTGTACCTAAGCCATGTCCAACAAGTTCTCTTACTACACCATAGCCATTCTTTTTTTCTGTATGTTCCTGTATTGCAAAACCAATATCACCCACTCTATTATTCACAATCGCTTTTTCTATACCCTTATACAATGACTCTTTTGTCACCTTTACTAATTTCAATAATTCTGGAGCTACTTCTCCTAAAATAAAAGTATAAGCATGGTCTCCATGCCAGCCATTTAAAATCACACCTAAATCAATAGATACTAAATCTCCCTCTTTCAATGCTGTTTTATTTGGGAAGCCATGTACTACCACATCATTGACTGATGCACAGATATGATGCGGATAACCATGATAATTATAAAATGACAATACCCCTTTATGATCTTTCACAAATTCCATGCAGAACTGATCTATATCTAAAGTAGTCATACCTGGCTTAATCATTTTGGCAACCTCTGTCAAAGTTTTACTCACTAATAAAGCAGCCTCTTTCATGAGGCCAACTTGTTCTTCTGATTTTGTATATACCATAGAAAGTGAATTCGTTGCTAAAAAAACAAACCTGTCTTTTAAAGGACAGGTTTGTAAAGATAATTATTTTATAAAAAATTACATACCTGTAATTGGTGATCTTCCTTGAACACGACCCGTACTCATTAATCCATCATATTGACGCATTAATAAATAAGTTTCAATTTGTTGTAAAGTATCCAAGATAACACCAACCATGATTAATAAAGATGTACCTCCAAAGAAAGTGCTAAAACCTTGAGTGACACCCAATTTTTGAGCAAAGCCTGGAAGGATACCTACCAATGCTAATAAGATCGCACCTGGTAAAGTAATTCTATCCATTACAGCACCAATATAGTCTGTAGTTGGTTGACCCGGCTTTACACCAGGAATGAATCCGTTGTTACGCTTAAGGTCTTCAGAGATTTGCTTTGGATTAAAAATTAAAGCAGTATACAAGAAAGTAAATCCAATGACCATCACTGAATAAATCAACATGTACCAAACATTGCTGTGGTCATTGAAAATTCGAACGATACCTTGAGCTGAATCAATATTTGTGAAAGAAACTAAAGTTGGCAAGAACATGATCGCTTGTGCGAAGATGATTGGCATTACACCAGCACTGTTTACCTTAACAGGTAAAAACTGACGAGCACCGCCTACTTGAGCGCCACCAATCACTTGCTTTGCATAAGTTACAGGGATCTTACGAACACCTTGCACCAATAAAATCAAGCCCATAATGATGGTCACTAAAATAGCAACTTCAATTAAGAAAATTAACAATCCACCGCCACCTTTTTGGCTCTTAGAACCAAATTCCATGATGATTGATTGCGGTAAACGCGCTAAGATACCCACCATGATGATGATAGAAGTACCATTACCTAAACCTTTATCTTGAATTTTCTCACCTAACCACATAACAAATAAAGTACCTGCTGTTAATGTAACTACAGTAGAGAACCAGAAATAATCTTTGTATGCAGGAATCAACGCATCTGCATAACCTGGGCTATTTAAATACGCTACATATGCACCCGCTTGAAACAAAGTTACAATCACTGTCAAATAACGTGTCCATTGATTGATCTTGTTTCTTCCACTCTCTCCTTCTTTTTGAATCTTCTGTAATTGAGGAACTAAAATAGTCATCAACTGCATAAAGATAGAAGCAGAGATATAAGGCATAATACCCAAAGCTAAAATTGAAGCTTGAGAGAATGCACCACCAGCGAACATATCAAAAATACCTAATAAACCATTGTTGCCACCTGCTTTTTGAGCAGCTTCGATCGCCAATGGATTAATACCAGGTAAAGTGATTTGTGCACCAATTCTATAAGTCAATACGAACAACAAAGTCACTATAATCTTAGATTTTAGTTCGTCGATTGCCCAAATATTTTTTAATGTATCAATTAGTTTTTTCATCAGTGTTTAATTATGTGCTTGGCCCTTTAAATTAAAAAGACGCACTGTTAATGCGTCTTGCAATATACTAAAAAAATTAGATTATTTCAATGGTTCCGCCAGCTGCAACGATCGCCTCTTGTGCTTTCTTACTTGCTGCGTTCACTCTGAAATTGATCTTAGTCTTTAATTCGCCATTTGCTAACACTTTTACTAAATCAGTACGACTGATCAAGCTATTCATGTATAAGTTTTCTGGAGTAATTTCTGTGAAACCATATTTCTCGATCAATTGATCTAATTGACCTAAGTTGAATACGACGTAGTCAATACGGTTGATATTTTTGAATCCACGCTTTGGAACTCTACGTTGAATTGGCATCTGACCACCTTCGTGTGCCATTTTGCTTTTGTAACCAGCACGAGACTGACCACCTTTATTACCTTTAGTAGATGTACCACCCTTACCAGATGCTTCACCTCTACCGATTCTAATTGCTTTGTGTACTGAACCTTCTGCAGGTTTTAAATTGTGTAATTTCATTTTTTTGATTTTTACTTTCGGGGAATCTCCCCTCGCATTATAAATTAAGAAGCAGCGCTAATTA
>JBIKJM010000145.1:0-4257 GCA_044360985.1 Sediminibacterium sp.
GCTACTGGCACCACAATCCATTTTAGAAATTGGTACGTTTTCGGGCTTTAGTGCATTATGCTTAGCAGAAGGATTAAATCACACTGGTACGATAGATACCATTGAACTTAGAGCAGAGGATGCCAATTCAGCCAGAGTACATTTTGATGCAAGCCCAAAAGCACATCAAATCATCTCACATATTGGAGACGCCAAAGCAATCATCCCTACCCTTCATAAACAATGGGATTTAGTGTTTATAGACGCAGATAAAACTGGATATATTGATTATGTAAATTTAGTGCTACCCATGCTTTCGGATAAAGGGGTGATTATTGCAGATAATGTATTATTTCACGGACAAGTTTTTGAAGAAACGATAACAGGAAAAAATGCATTGGCAATACATGCATTCAACGAATTTATTTTACAACATAAAGGCATTGAAAAAATTATGTTAACCGTTAGAGACGGATTAACCTTAATTAGAAAAAAATAATATGAAGCAAACCCTACTCCTCACATTGGCTGTTTGGATAACTATTCAAACAGGTTGGGCTCAAAACAATGCTGCTACCATTGCATATATCACGCAATACAAAGCCATTGCAATGAAGGAAATGAAACGAACTGGCGTACCGGCTTCCATCACCCTTGCTCAAGCAATTGTGGAATCCAATAGTGGTGAAAGTAATTTAGCTAAAAACCATAATAACCACTTTGGCATTAAATGTAAATCCGATTGGACCGGCGCTAAAACCTACCAAGATGATGATGCAAAACAAGAATGTTTTAGAGCCTATGACAACGCTGAAATATCTTTTAAAGACCATTCTAATTTTTTAAAGAGCCGTCCGAACTATGTAGATTTATTTTTACTAGATCCAGTAGATGATACCGCCTGGGCTTATGGACTTAAAAAAGCTGGGTATGCTACTGCTGCTGACTACCCTAAAAAATTATTAAAAATAATAGACGACTATGAATTAGCACAATACAATTTCCCAGAGCTCGCAAACGAAATTGAGGAAGAAGAAGAAGCAAGCGCCAAGGTGCTTGCTGATACGCCCGTAAAAAAGACACCTTCTGATGCACCCGTAAACAAGGTGCTTGCGGATACCCCTGTAAACAAAGTGATTGTTGACACACCCGTAAAAACTTTAAATAAGCCTTTAGGGATTGCTCAAAAAAACTCAAATGATAGTTTAGCTCCATTGCCTGTAGTTGCATTAGATACCATCAAAAAAGAGGTCATTATTGCCGTTCAAGCGACTAAAAGAGAAACTGTAAAAATAGACACGGCCAAAGCAACAAAAATCACTCAGCCTATCTTACCTAAACAGCCAACCTACAATTACCCTGAAGTTAAATTTAGGATCAATCAAGTGCCAGTGATCCTTGGAAAAGAAAATATGTCTTTTATTGACATTGCACTCAAATACAATGTGCCTTTGTATAAGCTATTTGAATACAATGAAATCGAAGCTTCAAATCTTTTAAATAGAGATCAATTGATTTTTCTTGCGTCAAAAAAGAAAACAGGTGCCACTTCATTTCATACGGTCAAATACAATACTAGTTTACATGAGATTAGTCAATTAGAAGGCGTGCAACTTAGCGCTTTAAAATTATACAACCCTCAATTAACAGATCCTATTAAAGAAGGCACACAAGTATTATTGTTCAAAGAAAAAGAAAATAGTACCATCATAAAAAAAGACAATAGCTTACTGTTTAATAAAAGAAAAAAATAAATATTCATCTACTCCAAAATTATAGATATGTCTACCATACAAGTTTTAGATAAAACATTTGAACCTTATTTAAAAGAAGCTGCAATTCAAGAAAAGATTACCGAGCTGGCAGTACAATTAAATCAAGACTATGAAGGGAAGCGTCCTCTATTCTTATCCGTTCTTAATGGCTCTTTCTTATTTACTGCAGACCTATTTAAGCAAATCACCATAGAGGCCGAAGTAAGTTTTATTAAATTAGCCTCCTATAAAGGAACTAGCTCAACGGGCAATGTGATTACCGCAATAGGATTAGATATCAATGTAAAAGACAGGCATATCATTATCTTAGAAGATATTATTGATACTGGTAAGACCTTACATCACTACCTACCTCAATTGGAAAGTATGCAACCTGCCTCGGTTAAAATTGCAGTATTACTCAATAAAAAAGAAGCATTAATATATCCCGTTCAAATTCATTACGCTTGTTTTGACATACCTAATAAATTCGTGGTGGGCTATGGACTAGACTATGACGGACTAGGAAGAAACAGTAGAGACATTTATCAATTAAAAGCATAAATAAAAAAAGGGACAATTAAAATTGTCTCTTTTTTTTACGATCTTATTATCAATTATATAATAGTATTACTTAAACGCTTCTTTTACTTTGTCGTAAAAACTTTTATCTCCTTTGATAGGTTTAGGTTTAAAGTTTTCACTTTCTTGCATTTTATTCAAAGCGATTTTTTCTTCTTCACTTACTTCTTGTGGTGTCCATATATTGACATGAATCAATTGGTCGCCCTTTGCATAGCCTTGTACTTCTGGGAATCCTTTTCCTTTTAATCTAAATATTTTACCACTTTGCGTACCTGCTGGTATTTTAATTTTTGCACGAGCATCAATGGTCGGCACTTCCACACTTGTACCAAAAATGGCGTCAGGGATGGTAATGTATAAATCAAAGGATACATTCAATCCATCTCTGTGAAGGAACTCATGTTGCTCTTCCTCTATCATGATGATTAAATCTCCAGAAGACCCTCCACGCTCGCCCGCATTGCCTTTGCCAGACATGCTCAATTGCATACCGTCTTGCACACCTGCAGGAATATCTATTGAAATAGTCTCTTCTCCGTATACTCTACCCTCGCCCTTGCATGGGGTACATTTTGCAGTCACTGTACTTCCTTCTCCATTACAAGTAGGACATGTATTTACAGTTTGCATTTGCCCTAAGAAAGTATTGGTTACTTTTCTTACTTGACCTGAACCCTTACAGGTACCACAAGTTTGAATACTAGAATTATCTTTAGCACCATTGCCTCCACAAGTAGTACAAAGTACATGCTTCTTCACTTTAACTTGTTTGTTGACACCATTCGCTATCTCTTCGTAATTCATTTTTAATTTGATCCTTAAATTACTTCCTCTTTGGCCTCTAGCTTTGGCACCACCTCTAGAACGGCTTTGCCCACCGCCAAAAAATCCTCCAAACATATCATCACCAAACACATCCCCAAACTGACTAAAGATATCGTTCATATCCATACCACCGCCACCGTATCCACCACCACCAGCGGTTCCAGGTCCAAAAGCTTGATGTCCAAAACGATCATATTTTGCTTTCTTATCTGTATCACTTAAAATTTCATAAGCTTCTGCTGCTTCTTTAAATTTCTCCTCCGCTGCCTTGTCTCCAGGATTTCTATCTGGGTGAAATTGCATCGCAACTTTACGGTAAGCCTTTTTTATTTCATCTGCAGATGAAGATTTGCTCACGCCTAATATTTCGTAAAAATCTCTTTTTGACATATTGCTTTGTTTATTTACCTACAACCACTTTTGCAAAACGAATAATTTTATCGTTCAAATAATATCCCTTTGTTACTTCATCAATGACTTTACCTTTTTTTGAAGCATCCGGCACAGGCACTTCTGTAATCGCTTCATGCAATTCAACATCAAATGTTTGATCAATACTTTCCATTGCCTTTAAGCCTTTTGCATGAAGGGTTGTTCTGATTTTATTAAATACCAATTGGATACCTTCTTTTTGAACAGCGATATCGTCTGATTCGTTCAATTGTTTTTCTGCACGATCACAGTCGTCCATTACGTCCAAAAGAGAAACGATCACATCCTTACCTGCGGTTTGGATCAAGTCCACTCTTTCCTTAGCCGTTCTCCTTTTGAAGTTTTCAAATTCTGCCATTAAACGCAAATATTTATCCTTTTGGTCTGCCAAATCTGCCTTCAACTGATCTAACTCACTCAAAGGGGTTTCCTCGGTTTCTGGGGCAGTTTGTGCTCCATTTTCAGTATCTACGATTGGTTCTTGACTTAATTGCTCTTTATCTTCCATAATTGACTATTTGTACTCTAGTGGACGCAAATATATTGCCAAAGCAATAAAAGAGCAAAATTGACATAAAAGGGGCTTAAAATGAACAAGTTGTCACTTAATCTGTCCCTATCTTTGACAAATGACAAAGGTTTACCTAAATAAGCGCATTACCCCAAGAATTGCCATGGGGCA